>JAQVZQ010000068.1 GCA_028708095.1 Dysgonamonadaceae bacterium | reverse complement strand
AAGTAAAATCATCAAGAAGTAATATCTTTGGATTAAGTGTCAATGCTCTGGCCAGCATTATTCTCTGCTTTTGACCTCCAGACAAGTTGCTGCCTCTTTCAGAGACAATAGTCTCCAGTTTCTCAGGAAGCATTTCGATATAATTTGATAATTCAGCTGTTTTAATAGCTTTTTGTAAAGACTCTTCTGTCACTGAATCACTGAACCCAATATTCTCTCTCAAACTTAAATTGAAAATAACACTGTCTTGAAATACCAATCCTACATTATTGTGCAAATTTTCATTAGCATATTTATTTATAGACACTCCATCAAGTTCTATGGTTCCTGAGTCGGGTGTAATAAGATTGGTAATAAGATAGAGCAAATGACTCTTTCCAGCAGCTGTGGGTCCAATGATTGCTGTTTTGCTACCAGCTTTAACTGAAAACGAGATGTCATGGAGAATCTGTTTATTCTGCAATTTCAATGAAACATTGTTGAACAAAATATTTCCAGTAATTTTAGACTTTATTGTCCCAACCTCACAAGGCGGAGGTTGAGAAAAAATGTTTTGTATACGATCGTTTGAAGCGGTGGCTGAAGCAATTACATTGCTCATAAATCCGATCATCATTACTGGAAAGATAAGCATAACAACGTAGCTGTTAAAAGCGGCAAAGTTACCAAGAGTGAGGGTGTCCATCACAACATAATGACCACCTAAAGCAAGAATTAAAACAATTGCCAAATTTGAAACAAACATGATAGTAGGAACAAGCACTGAGAAAAGACGAACAATCAACAATCCTAAATTACGAGATTCTGTGTTCTTTTCAAGAAATTTTTGATTCTCTGGTTGTTGAGAATTCAATACTCTGATGAGGGCTGCTCCCAAAATGCTTTCGTTTATTATTTTATTCAGGCCATCAATTACTTTGCGACTTTTTTTGAATATAACCCTTGCTTTTCGGAAAACAATAAAAAAGGCAATACCAATAATAGGCACTATTCCTAAAACTGCCAGTGCTAACTTCAAGTTTATTGTTAACAACAGAACCGCAACACCAACAATTATAAATAAAGATGAGATGATAGAAACAAAAGCCTGTGCTACGAATGTCTTAACCGAATCCATGTCGGAGGTAAGGTTTGTTAGAAGCTTTGCAGGATTAGACTTAAATATGAAAGAATAACTTTGGTGTGATATTTTGTCGGTTATTTTTATGCGTAAATCACGTGCTACTCGTTCTGCGGTAAAAGTTTGCAATATGCCTTGAAGCATTGTGAAAAAAAATATACCAGTGGCAGCAATTAAGAATTGTATAATTAATTTGTTAGCATTAAAGTTACCTTTAGAAAATGCATCAATTGCTGAGGCAATTATTTTGGGAATAACCAAATTGATGCTGCTCGCACCCAATGCGATTATGACCAACAAGAAAACAACTCCTTTATAAGGTAAAAGTACACCAAACAATCCTTTTTTACCCTCTATTTTTGACGATGTTTTTATCTTGTTATTATCCATTCTTTGTCAAAGTATTCTCTTGTGTCTAACGTATACTTCCTCTATTAGTTTATAATAAAGATCAACAATTGAATAAGCGAAGATTTCTCTTCGCTTATTCAATTGTTGTAGGCACTATCTTTTAAATGATGTTTATCGGTTGTTTTACCTTATTTTCGAGTAAAATTAGCAAGTAAAACCCCTAAATTGACAGAAAAAGCTCTCTCTTTTAGAAAATGTGATCCCTTAATTGATAGAAAAAGCACTTTTTTTAAGAAATACGACCTCTTTTCTACACGAAAAGTCATTATGTTCCATCGTGCGACATCAAAAACGATAGGAAATCTCTTTTTGCTGCAAAAAGTTATGCAAATCAATCTCGATTTATTAAAACTTAAAGGTAAATCCACCCATCACATTGATACCTTGAGCTGGATGTCCGTACCAAATGTCATACGATTGATTGAGGACGTTGTTTGCTTTAGCATTAATTGAAAACATATTACTAATTTGATATATTGCTCCAGCACTTAGGTTGTTTATATTGTTCATTTCAACGCTTTCATCTTTTGTAATTGTCCATCGGTCGTTAGCAAAATAATATTCCAACATGAGTTTTAACTCAGTCATTACAGTGTACGTTGCCTGCAAATCTACTTCGAGACCAGGTTTATTCCAGGCTTTTAGATCGGTTGGTGCAGACTCTAATCCTTTTATCTTTTCAATTGTATAAAAGTTTTTCTGTAGTTTTAACGAAACATCTAATGGTGACCAAATATTGCTCTGTAGTCTTCCTCCTATATGAGAATGGGTTAATTCGCCCAATACTGGTTGAAGAAATTCTTGATAACTCCAAGTTAAATTTGGTAAGCTACTTTCAAACGGATAGTCAGATTGAAGAACTAAAAAATGCTCATCTTTTGTTTTCTTATATCCTCCAAAAACGTCTATTCTAAATCCATCAATTGCGCCAATTTTTGTACCTGCATCAATAGCGAAAGGTGTGTTTGAATGTTTGACAATAGTGTTTGGCAGCAAATAACGTGTCTCTTTGTACATATCTAAATAGGTGTTTTTACCAACACCTCCCATGGCATTCAAATATAACGATGAGTTCTCAGTTATCATAACAGACATTGCTACATTGGGTGAAACATAAAACTTATTCTCGTCATCTAATACTAAATCAACATTTGCACCCAGTCTTGCCTTCCAATTAAAACCTTCAAAGTGAATATAAGGATTGGCATCTACCATTAGAAAATTAGAAATATCACTTCCTGCACCCTCTTTAATTTCATCGTAAAATACACCAGTGAAATTTCCTTTTACTCCAATTAAATTGTCGCCACCCATAAAAGATTTGTTTAAATCTAGATCAGCTTCGATTTGATTTCCATTTAAACTTTCATCACTCAATGTTCTACCATATTTGGTTGTGAAATGATGAAAATTAAGTGAGCCGATATAATTCAGCAGATCGGTCTGTGTGTTTTGCAAAGCCACTTTTACATTAAAAACACCCATCATTTGGTTTTTATCTTCATGAAAACGAGTAGCACCAAAATTATTACCATAATAGTTGAATTGTGAATGCAAAAACGAAGTATGTAGATCGAGAATAGCTCCTTCAAAAATATGTTTAAAATTTAATTTACCAAAGTTGTCCATGTATCGCATCTTCATCCGTTGCAGATTAGTCAACTGATTATATTCAATTTCTCCATTTGTGGAGTTGTGCAAGAACATGAAATTCACTTTGTTGTTTTGGTTATCTATAAAGCGATAGCCCAATGCACCGTCAATATTTGCATAATTACCTGCATTGAGTAATAAATATCCTTTTTGTAAGCTAAATGGAATTTCCGTCATTACTTTTCCTGGAGCAGGCAGTGATATTTCAAGAGCAGGAGTTGCTCTTGTTGTCCACGTTGCGTATGCTGTATTGGCTTTTTTCACTTGAGGTTCACGAATAGCAGGTAGTGTATTTACTTTATTTGCGTCTTGTAAAGTAGGATTAAAATCACGTTGCAGTTCCAACTGACGCGTCAGAACAGTGTCTTTTTGCTGTTGAGCAAGTAGGCTCAGGGTTGACAATAATCCTACGATTACAATGAATATATTTTTTTTCATATTCTATTCTTGTTTTTATTCTTGAGTATGTGTAGTTTTAATTAAGTTGATTAATAAGTGCAATATATAAATGTATTATTAACGATTAAGTCTATCTTTAATCATCTGTTGAATATCAGTTTCATTACCTTTATAATTAGCTTGCAAGCTTTCTATATATTGTCGTGCCTGAAATTTATCACCTTTTGCTTCATATGTATCAGATAATACAATTAATGCACGTGCTAACCAATATTGATGTGGCGTTGTTTTTTGCATAAATTCTTTTACCTGTGCTTCAGCCTTGTCATACGACTTCCAATTAAAATATGCTTCTGCCAAACGGTACTGAGCCTCTGCTCCAAATATGCTTCTTGTGTCATTGGCTATTGCTTTAAAATCATTCATAGCTTTATCCACTTCCTTAATTTGTTGGTAAGCTTTACCTCGTAAATAGTGTGCTTCAGTCAATGCCTCTGGAGATAGATTTTTATTCTCCAGCAATAGATCTACTGCACGTGTTACTTCATGATAGTTATTCAATTTTGTATTTGCACGTGCTATTCCCAATTGAGCTTTTTGTTTGTCCGAAATAGATTGTGCTACATTATTAAGTTTTGAATAGTCTGCTAATGCTTGTTGATAGTTACCTTCATTATATTCTGTTAGTGCAACGTAACCTAATGCACTTTCAAGAAACTTGCCATTGTTAGCATCAATTACATTTCGAAAGTGAAACATCACCCTGTCTGTGTTTTGGTTTTCATATGCTATCATTCCTAGGTAATAATTTGCATCACTACTGAAAGCTCCATTAGGATAACTTTGCAGATATTTGGTCAAAGGCTCTTTTGCAGCATTCTTTGATTCTGGTCTATATAGACTTTCTGCGGCCATAAAAGTAAGGGAGTCTTGTCGCAATGGTGTAATGCGCATACCACCGGGCAAAGAGTTAGCATACTTAACATAAGAGTCAATATCGTTCATATCTTTATATACAGTTTCAAGAGACTGCAAAGCTGCTCTGGCATCTTCAGAGCCAGGGAAATTCTTAATTACTGTTTTGTATGCAGCCACAGCTTGTTGATACTGACTGGCGTTATAATGCAATTGACCTAACTGAACACCTCCTTGACGTGCAAGAGGGCTTTGAGGAAAGTCGTTTACGAGTTTATTTAAAACAAACACCGCTTCACTCTCACGATTTAACATTACCAATGCACGACTTTTTTCATATAATGCATCGTCGTAATAATGTGATGAAGGAAAAGCCCGCATCAATTCATCTAATGCAGATATTTTACCTACATAATTACGTTGTAATCCCATTACAAAAGCCTTTTGATAAGCAGCATAATCAGCACTTGCTGGATTAAGGTTAGACGCTGCGCTATAAAATCGTTCAGCTTCTGCAAAGTTTCGGCTGAAATAGTAAGTGTCGCCAATTCTATTGTGTGCATCTGCAAATTCGGGTGATTTTTGATTTCTTTGTGCATTCACATAATTTTGAAATGAAGTGCGCGCAGCAGCATATTGATTCTGTTTAAATCTTGCATAACCTAAATTGTATAATGCAAGGGCATAATTTTCGTTTGAGGGTGTTGCTTCCTTTACGAAGGACTCAAAATCGGCTGATGCTCCCGAAAAGTTGTTTATTCTATATTTAGATTCTCCACGCCAGAAAAATGCATTCGTGCGAGCTGCATTATTATAACTTCCTAAGTTAATTGATTTATCAAAAAAATCGATTGCTTGATTGATGTTGCCATTGATAAATTGTTGCGTTCCCAATTGAAACAACACCA
Source organism: Dysgonamonadaceae bacterium (assembly GCA_028708095.1). Taxonomy (GTDB): domain Bacteria; phylum Bacteroidota; class Bacteroidia; order Bacteroidales; family Dysgonomonadaceae; genus UBA2632. Next base: position 7,578 of record JAQVZQ010000068.1, on the reverse strand, counting down.
TTTGTTTTGCTTCTAATATGCGCTTAGCAGGTTTATCGATGCGATTAATTGATACTAAAGCTGCATTATAATCTTTTGTTGTAAGAAAAGTTTCTGCCAAAATATCATTCACTTGGTCAGCATATTGTGAATTAGGGAATTCACGCAAAAAATTCTCGAATAATGTAATTGACTCGCTAAATACTGAGAAGTTAGTTTGATGAGTCAGCAAAGCATAATTGAACATGGCAGTTTCACGTGCTTTGGTGTCAAAGTTGTTGCGTGAAGCTGCTGCAAATGCCATTTGAGCGTTGGCCTTATCGTTCAATCGCAAGTATGTTTGACCAAGAAATAGTTGTGCGTTTTGAGTCAATGCATCGTTTTGTCCTGTTGCATATTGAAACATTTTAATCGCTTCTGTTAACTTATTTGACTCGAGATATGAGAGTCCTAAGAAATAAGCATCTCCACGCATAGGTTCCTTCACTCGTTGTTGGTACTTTTCATAATAAGGTATTGCTCTTGAAGGACTTCCAAGTCTATAGTTGCTATTTCCCAGCACACGATACATTTCAGCAGCATGTTCGCTGTTTGGATATCTTGCTATATAATCATCAGATAATCGAATGGCTTCTTCAAAGTTTCCTTTAAAGAAAGTTGATTGTGCAATGTAAAATGCAACTTCTTGACTGAATTCAGGATTCTTCTGTAAGTTTCTAAAACGAGTCATAGCATTATCGTAATTTCCTTTAGTGTAATCGATATAGCCATAGTAGAAGTTTCCCGCATCGTGATATTTTCTGCTGTTAAGAGACAACAAACCAAACAATCGTGCAGCTTCTTCCTTATTTCCTTCTTGCAAGTTAGCATAAGCTGAGCGGAAACTGTAATCTTCTTGTTCAACCGGATTCAAATAATCCAGATTGGCTTGATTGAGCCAAAAGATTGCTTTTTTCCAGTCTTTATCATTGAAGTGATACGAACCAATAAGAAATTTAACTTGATGGTGATGCAAAGTTTCAGGGTGCTTTTCTAAAAACTCTTTCATGATATCACCACTATTTGTCGAATTTTGGTAAAAAGCTGAAATTGCCATCAAATATTCGGCCTCTTCTAGTAGCGAGTTGTCAATGCCAAGCTGAATATATTCGGAAAGTAAATCTTGCGCCCCGGAGTAGTTCTTATCAAGAAACATCTTTTTCCCTTTGTTGAATAGCTCAGAGGGCAATTGATAATTAGCTGTACTTTGTGCAGTAGCAAATGAAAAGATTCCAAGTACACTGAACAACAAAATAATTTTTTTCATATATGTAATGTTTGTAGTTTTTCAACTCCTTTTTTAATAGAAATAAGACCAAAATCTTTAGGGTTCAGTTCTTCTTTTGGTATGAAAAGTAATTCCAACACATCATCTTGCGCCTTCATCTTGCTGAAATCATCTATTTTACATTCAAAGAACAAATCCATTGTGTGAACTTCGAACCCCGAATATACGTAAATATTAGGAATTGAGAAGAGATATTTTAAAGAAGATATTTTCAATCGGGTCTCTTCTAACACTTCGCGATGAACAGTTTCCTCAATTGTTTCGTGCATTGCAGAAAATCCTCCAGGCAAATCTAAAGTACCTTTAGCAGGATCTTTTGCTCTACGAGCAACGAGCACTTCGTTTTTTGAGTTCTGGATTACTGCAACTATGGCTGAAGCGGAATTAAAATAATAGGTGAATCCACACTCGTCACATTTTTTAGACTCTTTGTTGTTAACAATAAATTTATTTGATCCACACTTTGGACAGAATTTGAAAAGCGAAAAGGGATGATTCATTTTTTGTAGTTATAAATATTTTTTGTTTTTGTTTCTTATTATAGTGTCTGACATAAAACAGTTTGTTTTGAGTCTTTGATAAGAAAAGTGCAAAGACAAGGCTTAGGACGAAGACTATATATAAAAATTCATATCAGATACTATTCGTTTCAAGCTGAAAGAAAGTTCTGATATGAATTAATTTTTATTTATTTCTAATATCTTGTCTTCAATACTATTTTACCCAAGTCTTTAAGCTCTTCCTGCTCTGTGAAGATGGCTCTTCCTTTTTTTGAAATCACCTCCCAAGCAATTTTGCTTGTAATATCGTCAACAGCTCCAAGAGTTGAAGCATCGTCCACTAATTCAAAGCTATTGTTGTCATTCATGATAACAGATTGTCTAAAGTTTTGGTTTACCACCAAAAGATCACCTCTTCCATTCATTGCGGCTTGGTATATTTCTTGTAAATCAGTGAGAACATTTCCTTGCGAAATTGCTTTTTTCACTTCTTCAATTGCTTCGGTTCTTCTTTTCGACTGAAGCTTTTCAATAAACTTCCATGTTTCTTTTACAATTTGATGTGGTGCTTGTTTATGCGTGTTTATGGACACATACCCATGATAAGTGTTAGGTTTGTCTGCTACTTGCATTAGCTTGGAGTAGTTGTCTTCAGTGGTTACAACTACACACTTTAAATCCGTTGCTTGATGAACTTTAACCAGACCTTTATCAATTATATTAAAAAAACTGCGTGTTAAATCGTCAACATATTTTGCATCGCCCAGTTTTTCTGGATAAAGCGTTGCAGGTATATTCTGTGTGACAGGGAAATCTTCATTTTTTATCTCTTGTATAATTCCATCGTTAACAGCTTCATACAAACTTACTTTGCTTTGAGACAAAACCATAATTAAGTATGGTTCACTACGATTGTAAGCTTTTATTAGTGGACGGATAGCAAACTGATTAGAAATATTCACCCTATCATTAGAGGCTTCCCAAGGGGATTTCACAACTTCTTGTGTATCGTTCGATAAGAATATATGCAGGCTGTCTAAGTTTGCATTCATATCTATTGTATCTTTTATAGTGCTTATTTTTTTCAATAAACTACCAACTGCTTTTTTGTCATATTCTTTTGATACTCTATCGTGTGCCTCTTTTAACAAGTTCTTCAAAAGAATCCTGTCTTGTTCAGTTTTTGGTCGTGCACGATGTGTATTTAGAGAGATTGACACACACGGAGTGCTTCGTTCCGCACCTAATTGTTGTAAAGTTTCTTTTAATGCCATAGTTTATAGTTTTTAATGTGTTTTATAAAAATGTATATGCATAATCATGTATGTAAAACACAATTTGTATAAGAAAGTGTCTATTATATAAACGTCTATTCTCACATAATGTTTGTAGTAGTAAAAATGAAGGATTTAATATTTAAGACTATTTCAAATAAAAAGTTTTCTTTTTGTCAAAGAGTTTTTTTTGAATACGACCTAAGCGATCCTCCTAAAACTATGGCCGCACTTATAATAACAATGTTTTTTATAATATACTGTCCTTCCAATGTAGGTGCATAAGGTATGTAATTAAATACTTCTGAAGGGAAAAGGAATATAGGTGTGAAGGTTCCAATCATTTGCAAAAAAAGCAACAGGAGAGTTTCTCTCATAAACTTGCCTGAAATAAGTCCTATTCCTATTATCACTTCCCACAATGCTAATCCATTTATGATGACCGTTTCAGGAACTAAATTAAATGTTAGCAGTTGTATGGTACGAATAGCCAAATCTTGAGCAGCACTTACTCCAGGAAAGAACTTGAGCACTCCAAACCACAGAAAAACGATTCCAACACTAATTCTTAGTAATAATAAACCATAATTGTGCATCCAACCAGTTATAATTGGATCCACTCTATTAAACCAACTTCCTCTAAAATATTTCATATCTGTTAAATCTTTATTATTATTATTCTGTTGTATTAAATGCTATAACGAGATATGTGTAATGTAGTTCAGTTTGAAAAAAGATATTAGGGCTTTTTGAAATCTTAATTATACCCGTAGAAACATTTTCTTTTTATACAGAAGATATAAAAATATCCATTTTACGAATATTGCACAAATTCCCAAAACCACAACGTTGTAAGGTTCACCAACTAATTGACCTAACCAAGCAAAGAATCCATTTGTTGTGTATGTCCAATTAATGAACAAACCCGAGATGTAAATTAATATGGAATTCATTCCGATGACTTTGAAAAAGAATGCCCATTTCTTATAACCCAGAACGTCAATTACGTAATAAAAGAAAGACATAAAGAGCAAACTAATTCCTCCTACATGAAACACAAAAGAGCTTGTCCATAAGTTTTTATTAATAGGAAAATCGAGGCTCCATAACTGAGCCAATCCAAGTAGAATAACTCCGACGATTGCCATTAACAAAGCTTTTCTTGTTGGTGTAAACTTCTTGTCTCGTAGTAAGTTTCCAGTGAAAATTCCTAATAGACCTGTACTAATAGCAGGAATAGTTGCCATTAAGCCTTCAGGATCATGAATGCCTTTGTGGAGCTTACCGGGAATAATAATGCTATCGATATAGGAAGCAAAATTTCCCTCCATGGTTAAATCGCCCATGGGAAACCCCGGTGCTGATGTAAATTTCAACAGTAGCCAATAGCCAATTAATATGCCTATAAACCATATATACTGGAATGTTTTTCTGGCGTATAGATAAATGATGTTAGCAAACATATACGCTATGCCTATTCTTCCTAATACACTCGGAAATCGGATACTCTCTAAAGGTGTTAACTTAAGTCCATTATTATAGATGATTCCCAAAAGAACCAAAATAAGACCCCTCTTAACCACGCGAAGAAGAAGCTGTTCTCGACTTTTACCTTTTGCTTTTTGGCTGTCAATCGAAAAAGGAGTAGATACTCCTGCCATAAATAAGAACAGCGGGAAGATTAAATCATACATATGAAAACCATTCCATACAGGATGTGTCATTTGGGTAGCAAATCCTTCCCAGAAAGGTGACCCAGTTATTTTAGCTAAGTTGCTTAAAACTCCACCTGCACCCATAATCCAAAACATATCAAATCCACGCAATGCATCCAACGAATAAAGTCGTTGCGACACAGGAACTCCTTTTAGTGTAGTTTTTGTATTCATTTTAATTGTTAATAGTTGTATTGTGCTTTAATGTAAAAGTTGTTGTATTTATAAGAATCATTTTTATTATCTCATTGAAACTTGTACAATGTTAGTGGGTGGTAAATCGCGATTGCGTTTGTCAACAGCCTCTATTACATTGTCTGCAAGGGCATCAAAAGCCATTCCTGTTATGCTATCCTTATTTAGTGCTACAGGTTTTCCATCGTCACCACCTTCACGTATGCTTTGTACCAAAGGTATTTGCCCTAATAATTTATATCCTTTTTCTTCAGCTAGTTTTTTACAACCATCTTTACCGAAAATGTAATATTTGTTTTCGGGTAGTTCGGCTGGTGTAAACCATGCCATGTTTTCAACCAAGCCTAAAATTGGAATATTCACTTTATCACCTGTAAACATACTAATTCCTTTTATAGCATCTGCAAGAGCTACTTCTTGAGGGGTACTCACAATTACAGCTCCAGTTATTGGTAATGTTTGAACCAATGTAAGGTGTATATCGCTCGTTCCAGGTGGAAAATCGATAAGAAAGTAGTCTAATTCGCCCCAGTCAGCATCAGCAATTAGTTGTTTAAGAGCATTGCTTGCCATTGCTCCACGCCATACAACAGCGTCATCTTTTTTTACGAAGAAACCAATCGATAGCATTTTCACTCCATAATTGTTGATAGGAGTTATAAGATCACGTCCATCTTTTTTGTTCAACATAGGTGATGCATCTTCTGCAGACAACATTTTAGGGATGGATGGACCAAATATATCTGCATCAAGCAAACCTACTTTATATCCTTTTTGAGCCAATGATATAGCGAGATTTGTGCAAACAGTACTTTTGCCCACACCTCCTTTTCCTGATGCAACTGCAACTATGTTTTTTACACCAGGCAAAAGTTGTGCAAGAGCTGGGCGAGGTGCTTGTTTAGATTTCACCGAAATATTGCCTTTTATTTCAATGTCCTTGTCGGCGTGATTTAAAATAGCTTGTTCAGCCATTTTTATTACCGATTTTATAAATGGATCATTTTGTCGTTCGGTAATGAGTGAAAAGCTCACTTTCATACCTTCAATTTTTATGTCGTCCTCCACCATACCCGCTGACACAATGTCTTTGCCAGTACCAGGATAACGTACATGTTTAAGGGCTTCTAAAATTAAACTGGGGTAAATTGCCATATTATTTTTCGTTTATCAATTCACTTGTTTGTAATTACACAGTTTTTTGAATAAGCAGGTGAATCTATTGTTATGATTATATCAAATTGCTCCTTTTGCAACGGTGTTTTATTAAGAGTAGTTGCAATTTAGTATTTTTTTTACAGTTTCTTTTGATTATAACTATTTAAATTTGGAATCTACAAAAACTGCGGTACTCATCACGTTCAATAACTATATCAGGCTCAGCCCAATCGTCCGTTTTAGGACAAATAAACTTGAGGTATTTGATATTTAACCCTCGACTTAACCATTGTTTCTCGTAGAAGGTTTTAATTGACAACACTTGGCTTTCTATGTGCGAATTGTAAAGGTCATCGGTATCAAAAAGTACATTAAGTTGGTTTTCGTCAGCCATAGCTTTTGTATAAGTGTATAAGAAGTTGCTGTCTGTCTTTAGATGAATGATTCCGTTGTCTTTTATTATCTCGCTATACTTTTTCATGAAACGACAAGATGTTAGTCGTTTGTTTACCTTTTTCATTTGTGGGTCTGGGAAGGTAATCCATATTTCAGAAACTTCGTTCAAATCAAAGAAATGAGTAATCATCTCGATGTGAGTTCTTACAAAAGCCACATTCTTCAAATTATTTACAGATGCATCGGTAGCACCACTCCACATACGAGCACCTTTAATATCCATTCCTATAAAGTTTTTATTGGGATAGCATCGTGCCAATCCAACAGTATATTCTCCTTTGCCACATCCTAATTCTAATACTATTGGGTTGTCATTTTTGAAATAATCATTCCTCCATTTTCCTTTCAAAGGAAAAGCATTTGTTTGAAGCTTTTGAAAAGTATATTCAAAAACATTATTATAGGTTGCCATTTCAGCAAACTTTGTCAATTTATTTTTCGCCATATAGTGTTTACTTGGGATGATGAGCAAAGTTACATAATTTGTTTTAAATGACAATTCGTTTTTTTATGATGTTGACTTTCCTATAATAGAAGTGACACATGGTAATTTTTAATTATCGGATTATTTTAAATACATGAACTCTATATTATATTTAGTTTGTCATTAGTTATGTATAACTTGTTGTTTTTTGGTATATGAGTCTTGATGAGGTGGTGAACAATAAAAAAAGTTTGTTTTTTAAGTGATTTCAATAATAGATGCTTTCAGATTTCAATTTATTACTTACTTTTGTTAAAGCACAAAACATAAATATTTTTTTTATATTATGAATGTAAAAGACGTAATGACACAGTTAGTCGCAAAGCATCCTGGCGAAGCCGAGTTTCATCAGGCAGTTAAAGAGGTTCTATTGTCTATTGAAGATGTTTATAATGAACATCCCGAATATGAAAAGGCAGCTATTATTGAAAGAATCGTAGAGCCTGACAGAATTTTCACTTTTCGTGTTCCTTGGGTTGATGATAATGGA
>JAQVZQ010000400.1 GCA_028708095.1 Dysgonamonadaceae bacterium | reverse complement strand
CCCCAAAAAATGCTTCCTTTTCCCGCTACAATAGCAAGGAGAACAATCAGTACAGGCGTTGAACAGGGTGAAGAAAAAACTCCTCCAAGAATTCCGGCAATGAATGCACCTAAGTAGCCTCTTCTAGTATTTTTAGAAACTAGATAACTCGAAGGTATAATTTCATATATACCCCAAGTTTGTAAAGCCATTAGCAACATTAATATGCCTAAAATAATGTACCACCATGATGCTGAATTCCCAATTAAACGACCGGCAATAGAAGCACTTACCCCTAACATTGTAAAGGTGACTGCGGCTCCCAAAGCGAAAGTGATTGAAAGCCAAAATGCTTTTTTCGTATTCCTCTGCCCAGTACCCCCCACATAACTTATAACAAGAGCAATACTAGACAAAGAACAAGGTGTAAAAGAAGTAAGCACTCCAGCAACAAACGCAAGAATAGGCGCAAGCCAACTACTCTCAATGATTATTTCGGATAAACCTTGTAGGAGTTGTGTCACTCGTCCACCCCCATGTCGGCTAAGATTCTCCTCATCTGATCTTCTGTCAGTCCACCTTTGTGCACAGTGAAAGCATATTCACCAGTATTCTTATCGCTATAAAATTCAAACTCAATTTGCATATCATTCATTGGCACATAAGGATCACCATCAGCGTTAATAAATACTTGAGAAGGAATAATCTGAATAGGGAAATCGTTTGCCGCTTCTCCGTTTTTCCATACGTCAACAAACTTGATTATGGCTTTGCCTTGCATTTCCGCATTTAATGTTGTTAGTACAGGAGCCATTTCCTTGCATGGAATACATGAATCCGACCCAAAATCGATAACGATAGGTAAATTATATTTCCTCAATGCATCTAAATCAATTGATGTTGCCTCAAGCACAAAATCTTCTTCATTCTTAGGTGTTACAGGGTTGTCTGACTTGAATTTCCATATGCCTACAACAACGAGAACCATACAAATGGGAATTATGATTTTAAACAGTTTTTCCTTATCCATCAGCAACAACCTCCACCACAAGAGCAGCTAGATTTGTTTTTCTTTCCTTCATAGAATTCCTGTAGATTTTCAGGCAATTTGTACTCTTCACAAGAATAGCCAGTTGCAACCTGCCCAAATATTGAGTTTAAGATAGCTTCAGCAAGTATTTCTTTCGGAGGCACCTCATAGAGTTCTCCGTTATACTCAAACACTCGGCAATTTACATCGGTTCCACTTATGTCACTACAGCAACCACAGTTATTCTCTACAACTGACTGGCAAATGTCATAACCGTTAACACGAATTGTAGGTGAGGAAACAAACTTGTAATGCTCTGCAATTTTTGCTGTTTTCATTTCAATTTTGTTATACTCTACTGAAAGGCCAGCAATACTCAGTGCTGGGGTAAGTGTCATCATGACCTCATCAAGTACATTGTCTGTTCCGATACAGCGGTCACATGCTTCAAGATCCAGATAGAGATACTCAACAATAATCGTCTTTTCGGATCCCGTTTCGCACCCGCAAGAGCAACAGGAACCCTCCACTAATCGCTCTTTGTTGGACGGGTTGGGTGGAGTCCAGTCAGTGTCTTCTCCCAAATAGGTTTTCTTGACCATAATTTATTACCTCCTCCTATACTATCAACGCCTGAAAAGCATTGAATAAATAACCGACAATTATAATTCCGATTGTGCAGATTGCAATGAAAAGCGCCAGAAGCTTGGGCTTAACTGCTTTACGCAACATAATCATAGAGGGCAACGAGAGTGTGGTTACAGCCATCATAAATGAAAGTATAACTCCGAGTTGGGCACCTTTGGCAAATAAAGCTTCTGCCACGGGAATAGTACCGAAAATATCAGCATACATCGGAACACCGATTAATGTCGCCAATATCACCCCAAAGGGATTATTGCTTCCAAGTGCAGTTGAGACCCACTCTTCAGGAATCCAGTTGTGAATGAACGCGCCGATACCTACTCCTATTAAGATATACGGAAATACCTTTCTAAAGGTTGAAAGCATTTGTTCTTTTGCATAAACAAGTCGGTCTTTTCTTGTTAAATCGGGGGATTCTATATCTACGCTACCAGCAGTAAGGATAAAGCTTTCAACATATTTCTCCATGTGAAGCTTTTCAATAAGTGTCCCGCCAATGACAGCTATGATAAGACCTACCATAACATAGATAACGGCGACTTTTGCACCAAAAATACTCATCAATAAAACGAGGGAACCAAGATCTACCATGGGAGAAGAAATAAGAAACGAAAAGGTCACTCCCAAAGATAGACCTGCAGATGTAAAACCTATAAAGAGCGGTATTGATGAACAGGAACAGAATGGTGTGACCGTTCCTAGCAAGGCAGCCACCACATTCGCCCCGATACCATGAAAACGCCCTAATATCTTCTTGCTGCGCTCAGGTGGAAAATAACTTTGGATATAGCTGATCATAAAAATCAAAAAACACAAGAGTAAGGTAATTTTAATAACGTCATAAACAAAAAATTGAATACTATCGATCCAACGATTAGTTGTGCTAAGGCCTAATACATTAAGTCCACTGCCGATTAATTCGTTTAACCATTTCATTCCCAGTATTTGATTCTGGAAAAAATTCCAGATCGTTTTTATTATTTGCATGCTGAAAAAACCTCGCTTTCTAACCAGAACACAAATTAAATATTCTTGATTTAATGCTTAAAAAAATACCCTCATAAATGTCAATTAACCTTTGCAACAATGAGCATTTACATTTATTGTATCCGGCGTTGTCAATATTTTCAGTAGCTCAGCCGCATAGTCGCTGCCTTTTTCACTGATTTTGTAGTGGATCCATTTGCCTTCCTGCCGACTGTTTACAACACCCGATTCAACCAGAATTTTCATGTGGTAAGACAGCGACGATTGACCTATATTCAAATCTTCTAATAACTCGCAGGCACACTTTTCTCCACTGCGTAACAGTTCAAGAATCCGCAGGCGTTTCCCATCGCAAAATGCCCTAAACACCTTTGCGTAATTTTCATATTTTGAATTCAATTTATCACCTCATATCAATTTTTTTTGATATGTAATAGTATATGCTTCATATCAATTTATGTCAATGTGTACTAAA
>JAQVZQ010000399.1 GCA_028708095.1 Dysgonamonadaceae bacterium | reverse complement strand
ATTTAAGGATTTTCGGAGTGGGCTCACATTTCAATTATTATAAGTTATACATCTAACACTCAAATATATGTTGATACTTCGTTCAAGAACAACCAATCCAGCCTTTAATTTGGCAACAGAAGAATTCTTATTAAAAAACAAATCAGAAGACTGCTTCTACCTATATATAAACAACCCATCCATCATTGTGGGCAGAAATCAAAATGCGTTAGCCGAAATCAATGTGCACTACGTAAAAGAAAACAACATTGATGTCATCAGGCGACAGTCTGGTGGAGGTGCAGTGTTTCACGATCCAGGCAATCTAAACTTCACCTTTATTATGACGGAACTGGAAGATAAATCCGTTGACTTTAGAAAATACACACAACCCATTTTGGATGTATTGAAATCATTGGGTGTTGATGCAAAATTTGAGGGCAGAAACGACATGACCATCAAAGGAAAAAAGTTTTCGGGCAATGCAAAGTATTTTTACAAAGACAAAATACTGCAACATGGCACACTGCTCTTCAGCTCTACCCTACCTAATTTATCGCAAGCCTTAAAGCTTAATCCTTTAAAATATAGGGACAAAGCGGTAAAGTCTATCAGCAGTCGTGTTACCAATATTTCGGAACACCTAAGCTACGAAGTTACGCTTCAAGAACTGGAAGAACGCATTATCAACCATGTACGAAATATGTACAACGATTCAGAAATATATGAATTGACTGATTCAGACATAGATGCCATCAACAAACTTGTTGAAGAAAAGTATGGAACATGGGATTGGAACTTTGGACATTCGCCACAATATAATTTCCAGAAAGGAATAAAAACCAATGGTGGTCATATTGAAATAAATCTGGAAGTGATAAAAGGTGAGATTAAGAATGCAAAGATATTTGGAGATTTTTTCAACATTCGAGAAGTGAGCGAATTGGAAAATCTATTAATTGGCACAACACATGAACAAGAGCATATAAAAAAACTATTGGAAACTGTTGGGATAGAAAATTATTTGTCGAATGTAACAGTAGATGAATTTGTGGAAGGTTTGTTTTAACTGAGGGCACTTTGGCAGAATACTGATAATTAGGCCTCTCCCTTTAGGAACATAGGGTAGATTAGGACAGATTATGAGCAATCGATAGTTTTCAGAGTGAAGTCATAGATAAAGAATTAAACGTATTTATAAAATTGGTTGACTATCTCTTTGCGACTCCACGCCTTAGCGAGAAAAAAGTTTTACACGTACACACTTTTCATCTTGCAATCAAACCATTCAAAAAATCTTCCTCATATTCTATATTATCATCTGTATCATATCTAATATAAGAATCACTTTTCTCGCCATTCGTAAAGTTACTCACTTTCCAAAGTCGTCCCGTTTGTTTATAAAACTTCCATTCACCCTCCATCATGTTATCCACAAAAAGACCCTCAGCTTTTATTTTTCCGTTTCTATAAAAGTAGGTAAGTATATCGCCGATCAATTCGTATACCTTTTGTCCGTTAGCATAATGTTGTTTACCTAACATAGCCCGCAGTACTTTATTATGGGTTTCAAAACACTGACAACATCAATAACACGATGAAAAAGATGCTCCTTCTGCTATTACTGCTACAAGTAATCATTAAGGCAAAATGTCTCTTTACGAAACATATATGCTCACTTCTAACAAATTAGAATATTAATTGTTTAGTGAAAAACTTAGAGAAAAAAAGGAATAAATTAGATTGAAATATAGTGTCATATTTAAAAATAAATTAATCATCAAGTTAACTTTTATTTTATTCTCCTTTTCAGCTATACTTTCCTAAAATTTGCAACAATAATGTTTTTCAAAACATTTCTTACGCATTAAGAAGTGAAGATCAACAGATGAAAATAGCATACTCACAGAAAGATTGCTGTTGCAAGAGTCGATTCTGTAGTCCACCACAAAAAACCTGAGTGAGTAATGTTGATTTTTGCATCTTACAAAGATTAGTATACATTTATCGATTGAAATTTGCATCCATTGTAGAAAATTGTCGCATAAAGAGCCTTTCCTGACAGATTTTAGAAAAACCATGCTATTAACAAGACCAAAATCATTTCTTCCGTCGAAGATTGCACGAACAAGAGATGAAAATGCAATCTTCCATTGAAGAAATGTTTAGAAAAGATTTTTGTTAGTTATTGATGGATTCGAAACTCGGGAATAATGATCAATGGTGAATGGTTCGAGACTTCGCTGGCGTAAGTCCAATGTCATTAAGTTAAGGGCTCGTAAACTTGGCATAGAATAAATGTGGAATCTATTACTCCGCTGGCGCTGGTCTCCCGACCAGTGCCTTTATACATAAAACCTATAGTCCATAAACCAGCTTTAGTTTAATCAGTTTTTAATTAGTTTAATCAGTTTTCCAAATTAGTTCAATCAGTTTTCCAATTAATTAGTTTAATCAGTTATATAATTAATTAGTTTAATCAGTTATATAACCCATTCACATCTTTTCATTTTTACCCCGCCAATCCCTTTCATTTGTAAATTAAGACCATCACCATTTATACCTTAAAAACAAGGTCCCACCCAAGAAAAACTTTAATTCATACTCATGCTACCCATATTTATTTTTGAGAAAAACGCAGAAAACTGGAAAACAACTGTGTATGAAAAAAAAATTACTGATGTTTATAAAAAGTATTTGTCTAACACGCAATAGACTATAACACTATACTGCAAAGGGATGCAAAAGATAAAGGGGTCATGATTGTTGTGGCGTAAAAGGTAATATTGTGGGCGAAACGATGATAGTCACATTGCAAAAGGGAGTCCATTTTTAGATCGAAGAAAAATCTTGGGTTGATAAAAGGACGTCTGTTTTTAAATATCGGATAAAAAATTGGTGTAAATATGACGTCATATTTTGATGTCGGATAAATCTAATGTCTCATCATGACATCATAATTATGATGCCGACAAATATTTTGGCTGAGAAGTGACTTCAAATGATGCAAAAAGGAGGTGAAATAGCAAAAAAAGAGTGTTGGATGATGTATATGTTCTAATAATGGACATAAATGTGTGTGCTGATGAAGCATATTTACACCTAAACATGAAAAAAGAGAGCAGTATTTGTTAAGAATAGTT
>JAQVZQ010000067.1 GCA_028708095.1 Dysgonamonadaceae bacterium | reverse complement strand
ATTGGTAGTGGGTGATGAAGCAGGTAAAAAGGCAGCTGATTTTTATGACAGCGTTGGTATTGGATATTATCATATAGACCTTCATCCAAGTTCTGGTGGGAATAATTATATCGATTTCTCCTCTTTGCCTTTCGAAATCCCATTAGGATCTTTATTACCTCAACGAATTAACAACCTTTTTCCTGCCAACAAGAACATTGGCACAACGCATATTACTAACGGCTGCTATCGATTACATCCCGTTGAATGGAGTATTGGTGAAGCAGTTGGGATGTTAATATCATATGCAAAGAAAAAGAAAGTTCCGCCTCGTGCGGTAAGAGAAAACAGGAATATGTTATCTGACTTTCAAAGTTGGATTCAACAACAAGGTTTAGAAACAAAATGGAAAATATAACTGGAAGAAAGAGATTAGTCTACCATAAACAAAGAGCATAGAAATGGTATTTCTATGCTCTTTGTTTATACTTTAAAGTTTTTCAAAAGCAGGTTGTACTAAAAACCATATGCTTCCATCATCTTTTCAAACACATCAGTGTTTTTATATACCCCTGTAAACTTTTCCGCACCAGCACCATAAGCAAAAACAGGAACCATTATAGCTGTATGCCCTCCTCTGGTAAATTCACCTGTAATCTCGCCCTTACTAATATCCCCATCAGAGATAGCCATACCCCCTGTTTCATGGTCTGCAGTAATTATCACCAACGTCTCCTTGTTGGAATTAGCAAATTCAAGGGCTTTAGCAATAGCACGATCAAAATCCAATGCCTCTTGAACAACATATGCTGTATTATTAGCATGACCACCCCAATCAATCATTGAGCCTTCCACCATTAAGAAAAATCCCTTTTTATTGTTCTTGAGAATATTAATAGCTTTTTCAGTTGCATCAGGTAGCATCTCTCCTCTTTTAGGATAAGTCTCATTATGGTTCTCAGCAGTCAGTATAGCTAACTTCCCTGATTTCACATTTACCGCATCATCTAAAGAAGTAAAGGTTAAATAATTCTCTTTCCTAAGTTCATCTAGAAGATTACGACCATCTTTTCTTTCAGTGAAAAACTTGTGCCCGCCACCAATAAAAATATCAATATCTGAACCAATAAAATCAGCAGCAATCTCCTCCTGCATACTTCTCTTAGGTTGATGAGCAATAAACGAAGCTGGTGTAGCATGAGTGATAGAAGAACTGGATACTAAACCAGTCGCATAACCCTTTGATTTGCTAATTTCCAAAATAGTAGGTATCGCCAAAGTATCCATATCAACTGCCAAAGCACCATTATAGGTTCGTTGACCAGTTGAAAGAGCTGTTCCACCTGCTGCCGAATCTGTAGTATAGCTACTTGCACTTTGTGTTTTGCTAAAACCAGTAAATGGCATTTGAGTCATATTTAAAACCCCACGGTTGGCTGTGATAGCTGAAAAAACTTGAGCCACACCCATGCCATCACCTATGAGAAATATAATATTTTTAGCCCGTTTTTTAAAGTAGCTGTTTTTTTTAAGGGTTAAAACTTGATGAGGATTATCATTTGTAAAAGAATTTACTTTGATGGTATCTTGTCCTATAGCTGAAATAGCTATAAAAACAAAAAGAGTAATACTTAATATAATACGTTTCATTGTTGAGAGTTTTTTTGAGTTTGAATGAATAATGAAAATAAAGATACTGACCTTATTTTGATTTAACAAAAAACAGATGCAAAATGTTTTTCTAGGATGTTTAACACACCTAAGAGGATAGATACACAATATGCATTTGATGGTAATTCAAAGGATGTGATTTGTTAAACACATCCTTTGAATTAAATATGATTTTATTATTGACTACTACTTCTTAACGCTCAATTTTGAATTAGTTGTTCGTCCATCAGCCAAATTTTTAACCACAATTTGCCAATTACCAGGTAATTCATTTAATGAAGGTGTAAAGTCTATTTTAATCTCCCCATCTTCAGCACAGAAATAACCACCGTCAGGCATAACCTCATTTTTAGGGTTTAAAAATTTCACCTCCAAAGGAACTAAGGTTTCAGATATTTTTCCTTTATCATCGTTAATCTTCACATCAACCTTTATGGTTTTTCCTAGTATTGCTTGATTAGAGTGATTGACGGTCATTTCACCGAATGGATTTTCTGTGATTAAAAACAAGTTGCCAGCACCTGCTTTTAGTTTTACTGGTATTATGCAGTTATCACCAGTTGACTTAAAATCAATCTGACGATTTGACGTCAAATCGTAAACAGCTCCAGCTTTTCGGTTTAATGTAATCTCCCCTTCGGTTGGCAATCCTTTTTCCATGACCCTGCCCCATTGACCAACATAATCACCAAAAGTGCGTTTGTCATTAATGGTAAACAGATAATCGCTATTTTTCCAAGTTCTTATCCGTGGTACGATATCAGGATTATCACTTTCACAAGGAGAACGAAAGTGTGGATTGAGCTGTTTGCGTATATCAGCACCCAATGCTTGAAGTTTGGTTTTAGTCCCAAGTGGATCGCCATAAGCTCTGTGTATAGCACTAACAATAATATCTGGCATTATACCAGGCACAAGAAGGTTGTCACCAATCACTATTCCACCTTGATTTTGAAACTTTTGAATCGCAGAAAAAACCGATTCAGTAAGTACTTCAATACCTGGTAAAACCAAAACATCAACTTGATCTAAAATGCCATCCATTATATGTTCTTCATAAATTATGGCAGGTTGATATTGTGCCCACTGTAAAGCTAAATGAATATCTGCATTCCAAGTACGCCCCCAACCAAAAGAGGCATTTTCAGGTGCAAAAACTGTGGTTGCAAAGCTTTGCAAAATAGCCATTTCTGGACGACGTTCAGGAATTTGTTTTAACAATGGGCCCAATGGTTTTATAACATTCTGGGTTAAGTCCTTTAGCATTACCGCACATTCTGGATTGGTAAACTTATATTGATGTCCAGTTGGCTCAACTAATGCTGAGTATCCATGATACATTATTCCATCAAGTTTCCGTGCAATTTTACTCCATAAAGCAATTTGCAAATGATCTGGTGAAGCTGAAATATAATTAGCATCCTCATACTCTTTAAGCCATTGAGGGGGATTTTTCACCTCTTGATTTGCGGGTGCTACTTCATTTCGCTTCCAAAAAAGCTGCGTCATTTTCATCACCATCTGATCGGGGTTGCCGCCACTCATAGCTAACATTTCATCGGTAGTCTGACCAACCTTTATTGGAGCAGCATTAGTGTAACTCCACTGACTGATGCAATCGACATCGCCTCCACTACCCCATTGTGGTGGAACACGTACAGCAGGATCATAGAATGTCCAGAATTTATCGCTTGTTCCCTTATGCAGAGCTTTACTAATCTTAGAGTGCAGAGGATTCCAACCATCACCAATACGCCACCACCAACTATAATATTTAAGCAATGGGTAATCATCTGGAATCACCCGCATTGTCGGAAAATCAGGGATATTTCGGTATGATGGAGCATTTCGAGTGCTCACCTCTGATGGGATATCAACTCCAGAATATTCTTTATAAGCCTTTTCTTCTACGCCTGAAAATGATGGATTTGAAGCATCTCTTATTTCCGTGTGGACTAAAGAACCTACAAATGCTGGATGGTGTCCATATGCAGCTGCAGTATTTTCAGCATCTTTTATCAATATTGAATGAGGCTCTGGATTAGATGCCTCAAAATTTAATCGTTCATATGGCTTACCATCACGTTGAATACGAGGATATTTTGATTGAACTTGGCGATAGTTATAAATATTATCCAAATGATATATATTGTCTGATAAGGCCATGTCAATCTTATTCAAACCATTTAACGTTTTTCCAAGATCGGTCGGATCAGGGTTGAGAATTGAAAGTGAGTTTATTGCATGAGTAAACCCTATATCACTAAGTTTCTTATTATTGCCATTACCCCACATCACTACTGGATAGCTATTGACTCGCTCCGGGGCAAGTCTTACAGCAATAGTCTCCGTAACATCATTGGCTTTAATATCAAAATGATAAACACCAGGCTTCAATTTAGCATTCATAGGAAATTTGAGAATTTCAGTCATCCCTTTTTCAAGATTAATTGTGTGTTCGGGAAGTGGCATTTCTGGAAACTCGCGGATTTCTGCTGATACTTTTAAATCTGATAAAGCTTTTCCACTTTGATTGTCAATTCTAACTAAAAACTCAGGATTGCTTTCAAGGCGTATAAAACCAGCACGACCACCTTGTGAAATAATAATATCTTTTGCTGGCCTTTCCATTAATGTAACTTCCGCAATTGTTCCGTCAAATCCATTATAGTTTGGCCCTACTCGATCCCCAATCACAGTTGGATTAACTGCAGGAGACAACGAATTGGGTGTTACCATAATTTCTCTATAATTGAGTTCTCCATCAATTAGAAACCTAATCTCAAGTGGTGAGTACTCTAAACGTAAAGTATGGTATTCTCCATCATTCAACTCTTCAGGCTCACCGTAGAATATCATTGAAGAATTACCATATCCATTATATGATCTTGGTTCCCACTTCTCACCTCTTTTTGCTAACAATAAAGAAAATCCGCTGTGACTGCTTTTGTCTTTATTCTCTGGTTTGGGAGAAATAATGTACTTGTTATCCCATAGCACCATTTGTTGTTTTTGAGTTTTGGGATTGATGCGAAATTTCACTTCTAAGCTAAATGCACCACTTGGCGTTAGTTCTTTGTAAACTTCACTCATGTGTAAACCATTTGGGTCACTCATTTTTGATGCAGTCAGGATTAGTGCAGAGTTTCCCTGATGATCCTTTCCTAAGATGGTTTCTCCACGTAATTTACCTGTAAAACGCTGGTTTGACTCTTCTATTTTCCCGTTCTGAAAGTTCCATTTTGCAATGATTTTATCATCGCTCGCATTTACTACCAGTATGTTCATTAAGAACAATAATGACAAAAAATTAAGTATCATTGTTTTCATTTCAAGACCTCCATAATAATTGGTTTCCAAATTCCTCCAGCCTCAACTGTATCTAAGACTCTTACGACAAGAATGTTTTCTTGTCCCCATTTTATCTCTTTAGTAGCATCAAGTCTGAATGGAACATTCCATCCAGCTGTGCCAATATCGTGCACCCCTAAATAAACACCATTTAACCACACCCATCCACTTTCGTCAACTCCCTCGAAGAGCAGTTCGACAGCATTGGACTCAATTTTTTCAGGCGCATTAAAGCGTATTCTATACCATGCTATTCCATCATAACCTGGCCATCCTTGGGTTTCCCAGTTACCTACTTTAATTGGTTTCCAAGAAGAATCGTCAAACAGTGGATCAAAGTATTTTTGACGATGTCCATTGCTATTGGGATCTGTAATAAACCTCCAATTTTCATCAGAGAGCTCAATACTTTTTTGCGTCACTATTTCATAATCCCAACTTGGATCATCGCGCAACAGTTTATTGTCACGTTTAAATGGCCAATTAATTTCTGCTGCCTGTCTTCGTAAATTCGGGTCAGGATCTTTTTGTTCCATACTATCAATTGCAGATTGAACACTTGGGTTCTCAGAATAGGGTGTCAATCCAGACAAAGCAAGAGCTCTCACTAAGTTGCTACTATCTGTTGTTGCACTTATCATATAATCAACTGATTTTTCTCCATGGTGATCAATCAGATAATATAAAGCGGATCGGCGAATTATCGGATCGTCGTCATTCAAATACTTTTCAGCAGAATTTTCCGCTTTAGAGCTGTTTAATAGTTGCCGGAATGCTGTTCGGCGTTCAACTGCATCACTGCTTGAAGTCATAATTTGCTCGATACGTTGTGGCGTATATTCGGCAATACGTTTTGATTTAAAATCTGCTTTTGTGCTTGTGCAAGACTGCCAAAAACATGAGAGGATCAACACCCCAATAAAAAACTTCATATTCATTTTCCTTCATTTTAGGATTAATATTCATTGTGACAACTTATCACTAATAAATTATCGCAAGGTACAAGAAACTAATATATGTTCAAATAAAAACATTAACAGTTTTACATTTTAGTCCTTAAATTGAATATTAGTTGCAGTCGTGCCTAAAAGTATAGTTATTCTTAGTCTGCAATTGTTGATTTGCTGAATCTATCTGATAAATAAAGACTTCAAGAAGATAAAAAAGAAGAAAAAAAGAGCTTTTGTTTTTTCTGTTGATTTATTTTGTCCGCATCAACTGGTCATGCGAAATAGCAAGGAAGGGTGTTTTCTAAAAAAAATAGTCAAGTAAATTAACGAGATAGGTTTTTGTGAACAGAAAAGGATCAAGTTAGCTAACAATATAGGTTTCTGCACACAGAAAGGTATCATGTGAAGTCCCAAGATAGCTTTCTGCACGCAGAAAGGTGTTTTGTAAGGTAACAAAAGTGGTTTCTGTGGACAGAAAGGGTTCATGTTAATCAACAAGGGTGGTTTCTGTGTGCAGAAAGCATAACAACATTCACTTTCAGCCATTTTCTTGCAAAATTTTATGACCCTGATTATCCTAATTTACAATCAATGCTTTTTCGTGGAGATTAATGGGCTTATGTAAGAAAGCAATGAGCGGCAAACGAGATTCGAACTCGCGACCCTTAGCTTGGGAAGCTAATGCTCTACCGACTGAGCTACTGCCGCAATTAGAAGTTTCAAATGTACTTTATTTTGCGCAAATAACATGCAACCAAACCACAAAAAAAGACGGAAGTTCTTCACTTTCGTCTTTCTTTGAATTAACAAACAATTAAAAACCACGTAACCAACTTAGCTTTCAGTTTCATTTTGTTCTTCGTTTAAAATAGGAGCATCTCTTTTCACACTTTGACTTAGAGAGATCATTGTTTCAGTGGCTACAACACCCGGTATTTCTTGAATGCGATTGTTTAACAACTCCATTAGGTGCTCATTGTCGCGCGCATACATTTTCACAAGAAGTGTATAAGGTCCTGTAGTGAAATGACACTCGGTCACTTCAGGAATTTTATCAAATTCAGGAATGGCATCTTTATACATTGATCCTCTTTCAAGTTTAACGCCAATATATGCACTTGTTGAAAACCCTAGCACTTTTGGGTTAACATTATAGCCCGACCCAGTAATAACTTCATTTTCAATCATGCGTTGCACACGCTGATGAATGGCAGCCCTCGACACATCGCATTGCTCTGCAACATCACGAAAGGGAATGCGTGCATTTTGTGAAATAATTTCTAGGATTTGTCTATCCAGCTTGTCTATTTTCTCCATTATTGATCCGTTTTGTTAATAATGTGTCAAAAATAACACTTTTCTAGTTGTTATTTGTATTTAGAAGAGTTTTTTTATCATAAAGCGTAAGGATGTGCCCTTTTTATTGAAAAAAGAAACCTCTATCCTTATAAAGCGATTGAATTAATCGTATTTTAAAAAGAACTCGGCCAACTTCATATCAGCAGATGTAGTTATTTTTATATTAATATCTTCACCTTGAATTAAATTCACACACACTCCAGCTTTCTCTGCTACAGTTGCATCATCAGTTAACTGAGAATCATACGAGGTTTCATAAGAAGTCTTTATTAAATGTGCTGGGAATACTTGTGGTGTTTGAACTATCTTCACACTACTTCTATCTAATGGTTTGTGAGATGAGCCCTTAACTTGTCGCAAGCTGTTTTTCTCATCAATTACAGGTATAACTCCACATTTCCCTTGTTCTGCATAATGGAAACATTGCGCTATTAACTTCTCACTAACAAAAGGTCGTGCTGCATCGTGTATTCCCACAATTTTATCATCCGAGACTAATTGTAACCCATTTTTCACAGAATGAAATCGGGTTTCTCCTCCTGCGATTAACTCACACGGTATATCAAATTTATGTTCGAGGCACAACTCCTCCCAATAATCGATATAGTGTTGATGAAGCACAACTACAATTTGGATATTCTGATCGAAATGATAAAACTTTTCGATAGTGTGCATTAGCATAGGCTTATGCGCTATTGGTAGAAATTGTTTTGGAATATCAGCACCCAAACGCAACCCTTTGCCACCTGCTACAATTACTACTGCATATTGTGTAGGAGTTTTCATGTGTTTAGTTCCTCTAAAATCTTTTGCAACTCCTCGTCTGTTTCCGATAGCTTTTGTTTGCAAAAAGCAACAAGATGAGATGCTCGTTTCACATATTTAGACAACTGATCCACATCTAGCTCATCTGAATCAATAAGATCAACTATCTTTTCTATCTCTTTCTTTGCTTCCGTGTAGGTAATTTCCTCGTTTTTCATATGTTTGATGTTTTATTTACAATTTTAGACCTTACTTGTCCATCTTTAAAATGCGTGCTAATGATATCATCTGCTTCAATTTCTAATACAGACTTTATAGTCTTACCATTTTTTGTAGTTATGGTATAACCACGTCTCAACATATTCTCCGGTAAAGAAAGTGAAACGAAATGATCATATTTTTGCAAGGTGAAACGCTCTTTTTCAATCGAATGTTTCACTACGCTTTTCAATCTATCTCTTAAGAAGTTTAAAGAACTCCGTGTTGAATGCAAAACAGATTTGGAATGGTGATAAATATCTTTTGAAAATGAATTTAATTGTTTCTCCTGATAGTTAAGAATGCTTCTGGTTGAATGGATAAGGCGATCTTGCAAATTCATTAAATGAGTTATTGCTTCAGAAGCCCTACTAATAATAAATTCTGCAGCAGCAGTGGGTGTTTTTACACGTGTATGTGCCACTTCATCCAACACTGTTACATCTCGTTCGTGCCCCACTCCACTGATAATGGGTAACGGAAATTGCGCACAGTTAGTTGCTAAAGCATACGAATCAAAACAATTTAAATCGGATGATGCACCGCCACCTCTTATTATTACCACAACATCAAACAGGTGCTTGTGTTCATATATTTTATCCAAAGCCGATATAATGGAACTTTCACTTCTATCGCCCTGCATAATTGCTGGGAATAGTTTTGTGTAAAATGTTGCACCACTCTTATTGTGCTCTAATTGATTATGAAAATCCTCATAGCCTGCAGCTGTAGGTGACGATATTACTGCAATTCTATTGAGCGGTTCTGCCAATTGCAACTCCTTATTCAATGTAAGAACTCCCTCATCTTTTAATTGTTTTAAAACTAACATTCTGTTGCGTGAAATTTCCCCCAACGTATATGAAGGATCAATATCGGTAACAACAAGACTAAAGCCAAAGGTTTCATGAAACTCTACAACAACTTTTACCAATACAGTTAAACCTGAAGTAAAAGATTGACCCGTTTCTTTTTCGAAATAGGGTTTTAACAAATTAAATGTGGATGACCATATTGTTCCTCGGGCTTTTGCAACGATTGATTGTCCATCCTTTACCTTTTCAACGAACTCCAAATAGCAATGACCGTTTCTATGAGGTCTTACGTCACTGGTTTCAGCTCGCACCCAATAGGTTTGATTAAAGGTTTCTTTGATGGTCTCCTTTACACTCAAGTTTAACTCTAGTAATGAAAATATAGTTTCTTCAGGCATAACGAAAATCATTTTATTTTAAATCGCACAACATTCTGCTCAAAAGGAGCTTGAACAACAATAAACAATTCATCATTTTCTTCTATTAGCTCCTCAGTCAATGTGTAGATATAATCGTACGATTCAAATGGCTCTTTCACTAATGGGTTTCCTTTTTCATTTAATATTCGCAATGAATAACTTTGAGGTTGATACTGAGTATCATTTACCGTAATTACAAGCAAATCCTTATTAGTAACTGACACTTGCATTAAATCATTTTCAAAATACTTATCTGCTTGCTTCAATGTGTTTAACACCGCTTGATATGCGATTCCAAAATTTGGAATCCCATAACCGAATATAGAGTCAGGTTGATTAAACTGATGGCCACTTTTGCGTACAATATCAATTAGCTCATTTCTATTTAATTTGGGATTTACAGACCACAAAGAACCGATAAGTCCTGCCAAAAACGGAGAAGAAAAGGATGTTCCGTTGTGATAACCAATCTCTCCTGTTGCGTCAATAGTTACTGCACCTCTTCCTATCGACACCAAGTCAGGTTTAATTCGTCCATCAGCAGTAGGGCCAATAGAACTAAAAGAGGCAATTGTACTATCCAATGAAATAGCTCCAACCGTCAACATACTTTTAGAGTCTCCTGGAACAGTTATTTTCTCCCAAGATTTGTTTCCCTCGTTTCCTGCACTTCCAACAATCAGCATTCCTTTATCAAAAGCCTTATCCACTGCTCGTGACATGAGAGAAGTTTTACCAGTTAATTCCTCATGAGTGTAGTCCAATGAAGAATCATCAAATTGATTGTAACCAAGAGATGTGTTCACCAGTTTTACGCCAATACTATCAGCATATTCAATTGCTGCTATCCAATAATCTTCTTCAACTAGAAACTCCGTGCTTGGATCTTCTGAACACAATAACAGATAAGATGCATGAGGTGCACTACCCATTACTTTATTAGGTAAATTAATTGCCATTGTTGACAGAACTTTCGTTCCGTGATCATTAACAGAAAAAATATCGCTGCCAGGCACAAAGTTTTTGTTACCCACAATAAATGAATGAACAAAAGAAGGAATCACATCTAAATTGGTGAAGCCTGCATCAATCACTGCAATGTCAATGCCCTTCCCCATAAATCCGGCATTAAGCATATAATTTGCATTATGCAGCGTGAACTGTGGCTCAGAAACTCCGTAATAATCATTGTGTACTGTATCTGTTTCGTAATTGACCGCTTTAAGACGTGGTCGCACATAGTTACAAGATGATTTAGATATCCCTGTCCATACAAATTTAGTTGAATCAACAAAGTTTAAATTTTGAATTTTCTTTATGTCAACACTGTCACTACACTCTATGACAATGGTATTAAACCATTTGCTTTCAGCAACAATGTCCACCCCTTGTCTTCTTATAATCTCCTTATATCTAACCGACAATGGGAAATCAGTTGAATCAATTTCCACCTTTTGCTCTTTTCTTCTCTCAAGTGATTTTGTTGATAATAAACTAAGCGTGTCAACCTTAGCCAAATCAAACGTAGGCTTATCTTTCAAATAAACTCTGAATTTAAAGTGGTTTAATTGATCTTGAGCTGTAATAAAATGAAATTGAACAGCTAATAACAATAGGATAAAGTTGCGCATAAAGAATTATTTTATTTAGTCTTTGCAAGAAATTCGAAAGCTTCCGTGTAGGCGGAACAGGCTTTGTTTTTGTCTTTTTCTTATCAAAAACCCAAAAAACAAGGGGTTTTCTGGCAGACACTATTTTAAACAAAAATACGGATGTTTTGTGAATACTCAAAACTATAATTTGGGTCGAAAAAATGAAGCTGCTTAATAATGAAAATCGCAAGTAAGCATGATAACTTACTTGCGATATATTTGCAACTACAGCATGGCTACTGTTTTTTAAATCACACTCTAAATCTATTTATACTGTCGGTTCCCAACCCGGCGCATAATCACGACTCCAAAGAGCCATAGCATCACGATCGTACATACGACCAGTTTTGTCATCAATATCGAAACCTTTATTAATGCGAAATGCGATATTTGAATAGTGCACCATAGCTTGGCTAATCACTCCTTCAGCAATGTGAGAAGTCAGTGTACCCTTACCACGGATGGTATCAAACCAGTTAACAACATGCCCTGTTGTCATATCACCACCACCACCAAGAGCAGTTCCTGCTTCTTTGGCTGCAGATTTGTTGTCTTTTATTACTTTACCTGCACGATCGTACAATATATATTTATTGCGGTCAACAAAAACTGATCCCTCACTACCATATATTATTGTTCCACGACCGCCACCGTAAGTATCATAACCATTTCGACTTTTCCCGTCCCAGTTAATAACTGTATCGTTCCCAAATTTAAAAGTAGCATACATA
This sequence comes from Dysgonamonadaceae bacterium, assembly GCA_028708095.1. Taxonomy (GTDB): domain Bacteria; phylum Bacteroidota; class Bacteroidia; order Bacteroidales; family Dysgonomonadaceae; genus UBA2632. Next base: position 1,088 of record JAQVZQ010000067.1, on the reverse strand, counting down.
GTATCATACATTTCCCAACCATCATCCAAGAAGTGTCTTTTCTTAGCTTCAACATCGGTACGTATGGGATAGTCCACTTGCAAAGCCCAACGCGCAATGTCAAGTTCATGAGTAGCATTGTTACCTGCTTCTGCTGTACCATAATCCCAACCATACCAGTGCCAGTTATAGTCCCATGTTTCCGAAGTATACTCTCTACGTGGAGCAGGTCCTTGAAAGAGATCCCAATCTAAACCTTCACGTACAGGAGCTTTCTTTTGCAAAGGAACTTCGCCACGAGCACCAGTGTAAAAAGCAACTGCTTTATAAGGTGTTCCAATTATACCATTATGAATTTCATTCATTATCTCAATTGTGTGATCAGATGAGCGTTGTTGATTACCCATTTGCACAACCTTATCGTACTTTTTCTGGGCAGCAACCAAAAGGTCACTTTCGTGCATATTATGACTACATGGTTTTTCAAGATACACATGCTTACCAGCTTTTAGCGCCATAAGAGAGCTAGGTGTACGCCAATGGTCGGGAGTAGCATTCATAATTGCATCTACCTTTGGATCGTCGATTATTTTGCGTAAATCATTTTCTAATTTAGGTTTATAATCAATATACTTTGCAAAATTTGCACCAGCATTTTCACGCTGACTTTTCATTACATCACACAAATACGACAAATGAATATTATTTTGCTTTTCTGAAATTGGCGCATAGAAACCACTTAATCGACGGCCCAACCCTAAAATGGCAACGTTTATTTTATCATTTGCACCAATGATGCTGCTGTAACTTTTTGCAGACATACCCATCGTACTGCTTTTAAGCATAGTGTTACTTCCAATTGCGACTCCAGCTGTGCCAAGAGTAACTTTCTTAATAAAATCTCTTCTGTTTGTCATGATTACATAGTTTTTTATTTGATTTATCGCTTCTTATTCTTATTTCGTAAAGTTTCTCTTTTTTTCAATATGAAATATAGTGCTAATGCCAAAGCTAAGTTAACACCAATAACAAGAAAGAAAGAACCTTTATTCTGAGACGAATCATATTTGTGCAGAGCATAAATAGCAATTACAATAGTGTAAATTACT
>JAQVZQ010000398.1 GCA_028708095.1 Dysgonamonadaceae bacterium | reverse complement strand
GGAAAAATGGAAGTTGTGTTTGCATTGTTTTTTTTGCAAAAATACGACATTTTTAATTTGCGATATGAAAATCGATTAGATTCTTTAAATAAGACAGATAGAGTTTATCGGGTCAGGAGTTCTGAATCTTGGAGGAGTAGCACATGTGCCTAACGACATCTCTTCATGAATTGGGGGAACAACTGCTTCCTCTTTTTCTTCGACCTCTTTATGAATGGTGTTACTACAGCTTATCAATAATAAAAAAGTGAAGAGAAAGATTCTAAATAAGCTTTTTTTCAAATGTCTCATAATAATTATAATTGTTTATTATCGAATTTCATTTAGATTAAAATTCCTTGATATTTTTAGCTGAAAAAGACTTGATCATATTAACAGCGATGAATGTACAAAACATTTTTCAAATCAACGCTCCATTCATTAGCATTTTTCACTTTACTGCTATCGAAAAGAATAAAAAAACAATAATATGTGCATCAATTTAATTAAACATTTAGATGAGTATTTACCCACTCTTCTTAGCATAAAAAATAAAATAGCCCCAATCAATTAAAATTAGGGCTGTTTTTTACATTTAGAAATGTGGTTACTACATCTTCTTCTAAATTTATTTTGCAATGCCAATCACTCCAGTGGCTACTCTTCCTCCTGCATCACCTGTGGGTTGTGAAACCAAATCATCCTCGTCAACGTGTATAACTATTGATCTTCCAATTATATTATTTTTCCCACTGAATGAAATAAGATTATCTGTTTTTTCGTAATGCGCTTTTCCGTTTTCATCGGCTATAAGATTACCCAAATCCCCAGCATGTCTTACAGCATCTTCAGGTCCAGCGTGATCTGCACCATCAGGATTAAAATGACCACCTGCTGATGTTCCATCTGATTTTGAAATATCTCCCCATTCGTGAATATGAAAACCATGGTTACCTTCTGTCAAACCTTCAATTTCTGCTAAGATCAATATTCCAGAATCTGTTTGTGTAAATGTGACTAGCCCTTTTACATCATAGCCTTCTGTGGGGGTTACAACGCAGATTGCTTTCGATATTAAAGTGCTATTATCATGATTTGGAACCGTATCCACATCATGGTGGTTAGTAACTGATTCACTTGTGGAACTTCCACTATTGCATGCACTTAAAACAAGAAAAAACCCAGAAATAGCAAGCAGAATTAATTTGAATTTATTTTTAATCATACTTTTAAAATATTAATTTGTTCACATTCTATTTATCAACAATATAGCTGTTAGATTTAAATAACAAACTATTATGCCTAATGTTTGGTATCAATCATAAAACTTATTTTTCACAATCTTGTCTTTATCAATTATATCATATTCTCTGATATTCGAGTTAAAGCTTCAGTCCAATCAATACTGCGCATTCTCTTTCTGTATAAAATGGTGAATCTATCCAGAATATAACTTTATAAAAAGCTTACAAGGTATAATTTTTCTTGTATAGCAAAGAACCAAACTTTGATGCAATTTTACAAAAACATAGGTGGCACTGAAAATGAAACAATATAGAAGTGAGGAAATATATTAAAAGATAACTGGAATACAAGCACTGATATTTATACTAAATAAAATTATAACTATGTAAAATTGGTTTAAATAGATAGATAGTAAAAAAAGTTTAGTACATTTGCTCTCCGAAGAGAATCATTCTCATAAAAGAAATATTCAATGAATAATTTAAATATAAATATCAGAGATTTATTTACAGAAAAAGGATTAAAAGTTACGCCTCAACGAATAGCAATACTCGAAGCTATTTACAAATTAGATAATCACCCTACTGTTGAAAATATTATTATACATATAAGGAAAAACAATCCAAATATTGCAACGGGCACAGTATATAAAGTGTTGGATACATTAGTAGAGAACAATTTAATTAAAAAAGTAAAAACTGATAAAGATATACTGAGATATGATGGAGTGACTGAAAAGCATCATCACCTTTATTGTTCAGAGTGCGATTTAATTGAAGATTATTACGATAAAGAGTTAGATGAATTACTCAAGAATCATTTTAAAAATAAAAAAATTGATGGATTCAAAATGGAAGATATTGTCCTTCAAATAAGAGGTACATTTGATAAGTGCTAACTATTATCTAGATAATATTGCAATTATAAGTAGAAAAAACAGTTTGTAAAATAGAATATTAAAGTTTAATTTTAAAAAGAAAACATTTATGGGATGTGACAAAGGTGCAAGACCTATTAAGAAAAAAGCAACAGTAAATAACGAAAATTTAAATCAATCACAAAAAGAAGAAAAAACTATGAGCTCAACAATGGTAAGACAACAAATGCCAGAATTTACAATGGATGCATATGATGCAAAAACTGGTAAGTACAAAGAAATTTCAAGCAAAGATTATGAAGGGAAGTGGACAGTAGTATGTTTCTATCCTGCAGACTTCACATTTGTATGCCCAACTGAAATTGCTGCTATGAATGCAAAATATGATGAGTTTCAGGCATTAAATACTGAAATTCTCGCAGTATCTGTTGATTCTAAATTTTCTCACAAGAGATTTCACGAAACAGAGCCAATTTTAAAAGATCTTGTACTAACAATTGGAGCAGATAATAACCAAGAAGTTAGCCGTGCATTTGGTGTTCTTATTGAAGAAGAAGGTGTAGCTCTAAGAGGTAGATTCTTATTTAGACCTGACGGACTATGTGTAGCACAAGAAGTTCAAGCTGACTCAGTTGGTAGAAACGTAGACGAGTTCTTGAGACAAGTACAAGCTTGGCAACATGCAACTGAGCACAACGTAGTTTGTCCAGCTGGGTGGAGACCAGGTAAGAAAACACTTCCTGTAAGCACCGATGCAGAAAAAATGACTGGTCGTGTTGGCGATTACATTACTATAGAAGAAATTTTGAGCTAATTACCTTAAAAATATTCGTATTTTAAAATCCTGAGTGTAAATAAAAACATTCAGGATTTTTTTAATGCCTGTATCAGTCTATACAAGATTATTAGTGTCCGCTAAAAGTTTTTTTGATGCGAATAATCAGAAAGTAAAAGGGCTGATTTCCAAACGAGGAAATCAGCCCTAAATGTCTTATCTTAGTATTACGAAAATAAAAAATTAAGACATG
>JAQVZQ010000397.1 GCA_028708095.1 Dysgonamonadaceae bacterium | reverse complement strand
ATCATAATAATCCACCTTGATTCCATCCATCTCTATCTCTTCGTATTTTCCGGAACGTTGCGGATAGCTTTCTTCATGAATCAATCTACCTTCATACACCAAATCGGAAGTGTGTTCAAAGCGAATACCATTAGCATGTAACCAAAGTTCGCGCTTACATACATTGTACAAATTTATTAAAGTGGCGTTTATGTACATAATTACAAAAAATTTGAATCTAAGAAACGACCAGGATCAATACCATCTTCAAATGAATAAATTTCTTGAAATGTTTCTAAATAAAGAAAGCCATATTCTTCTTTTCCATAAGTGCGAATTGTTTCATAATCTTTTCCATTGGGAAATATCGAAAATGTAAATAAAGATATGAGTGATTGTAATTTTTTCATTTGAATTTTATTCTTCACAAAATCCTCATCTTGGTCATGAATAATTGTAGAATATTTATTCCAGACATCTGTACCATTTAAAACAGTTAAATAAGGTATATGCAACTCTTCAAGTGTTGTTATGTTTTTATTTATCAAACGAATATCAATCTTCAAAGGAACGAATACGGAAACATTTTTTTGATTAATAATCTTCAAAGAATTATCTACAGCTCTGAAATCCAAAGTTGCCATTGCGGCAAATAAATCCTGAATATTCACAATAAAATGCGTATGATTGATCTTCTTTATCTTTTCAATAACTAATTGATATAATCTGTCAAAATTTTTTTGTTCTAAAATTGTTCTATACTCATCATTAAGCTCACGCATAATCCGATAACGATCATCTCCTTTATACAAACTTTTCTCTTCGTTGCAATCGAATAAATAAAGTGTACATTCTGGTTTATTTACATTTCTATTGATTCGTCCGGCCAATTGTTCTTCGCTATCGATAATGGATTTATCCTTAAAACCTAAATCCATATCAATATCAACACCAGACTCAACCACTTGAGTTGTAATAAGTAAAATTTTCTTATTTCGTGCTTCTTCGGATTTAAGTTCATCAATGATTTGTTTTCTTCGAGGCTCCAACATGGTTCCCGACAACAAGAGTATTTTATCAAAAAAATTGTTGTTTCTATCTGCTATGGAATAAAATTCACTTGCCGTTTTTTTAAAGATAAATTCAATAATTGTAAAAACACTATCTGGATATTTGCTATTGCCTTGCGCATATTTTACAGATTTATTAAAAACTGTTTCACAAAGCTGCTCTAAATAATTTTCTATTTCATTTTTATCCGGTTTTCTCCACTCTAATAAAGAATAATCGAATTTGACACGGTTGCAAAAATTAGGGTTCTGAAAATATTTCTTTTTGTCTGAAATTAAGTAAACGAAATCATTAGACAATTCTTTTCTATCAATTATATCCCCAATCTTTGGCAAGGTAGCCGACATAATAATAAATTTCATATTAAAATACTTGGCATAGTTTACAATGAAGTAGATAATTTTATCCCAAATTTTGGGAGAATACGATTGAATTTCATCTATAACTACAACTGAATTGGCTAACCGATGCAATAGATAATTGGTTTCTTTTTCATTGGTCTTTAGCACATCAAAGAAACGGACATGCGAAAGAAGGGTTATCGGATAATTCATAAACAAACCATCCAAGTAATTTAAGTAATCATTTTCATACTTACCTGTCTGAATTGCAGCTTTTGAATGAACTTCTGCTATTTCTCCATCTTCCAAACCCAATGTATCTTTTAATGACTGATAGGTTTGTGTAATCAAGGTCGTAAATGGAAATACATAAAATATTTTTTGCAATGATTCATTTTCCATTAGTAGCTCAGCAAGTGCTAGCATAGATACATTTGTCTTTCCACCACCTGTTGGCGCTTCAATGTAAAACAAACTTTTATCGGCATTTCTCCTCACATTACATACAACTTCCATCGCAATACAACGCCGTAATGCATTCAAATTTTCATTGCTTTGCAGTGTGTAGTTATTCGGATTCAAGTTTTTTCCTTCCGTAATTGCATCATAAACAGCCTTATTATATGCTTTGCGCGTTTGTGCATTTATAATAATTTTTTCTTTTAGGCTACTATTCAGAATTCCAAAATCCGTCAGCATACTTTTCCAATCATTCATATAGTGAGTCGTAGCCAAATAATCAGCCGCAGTTAGTAATGAGTAATTGAGCTTGACAAGTGCGTAAAGAGGGAAAGCATTTTCAACCTTAAAAATGCTTTCATTAAAATGTTCAAATAGAAAATTAAAATTGGCATTCCCCAGAAAATAAGTATGAAATTTTTCTATTTGTTCATCCTTTAAAGGATAATTAAACAGCGATAAATAAAGACTTAACGTAAATAAATCGGTATTATCCCAATTCTCTTCATCTTGTGCTTGTTCAATTGACGAACTATGGTGTTTGTATATAGGATAACTTAAATACAGTGCCACATTGCAAACAAAAATTTGTTCTTCATCCGAAAGTCGCATTTTAAGAAAATCAGCAAAAAACAAGGCAAGAAAGAGATAAACACTAATTACTGAATGTTGATTTTGAAACGGATGCTTTACATTTAAAAGATTAGCTTCGTTATGCATTCTATTTCGTTGGAATCCTTGGTTTAACTTACCAAAATCATGAAAGGCAATTGCCTGCCAAAACAATTTATGGATTGTCTCGGCAAGCAATTGTTTATTTTTAAAATTCTCAGGTATTGAATCATTTATCAGTTTCTCAACAATCTCATTTAAGTGATGAACTTCGACAACTTTTTTAGCATAAGCCATCACCATAGCAGAATGTTCTGATAGCAATTCGGGCTTTCTGTCTCCTTGTTCCGGTTTGGGTAAATGGGCAAAATAATCATTTACCTTCGGAATGAGCATTTCAAAAGATGGGATATCGAAATTTAGCATAGTGCTTAAAACAATTGAATGATATGATCTTCGTTAATCTGATAAAATTCACCAGCTTCGCTCATATTCATTCCTTCTTTAAAAGAAGCATTTGAATACACAAAATCTGCATAAGAATATTGATATAGTTTTTCATTGAATCCGACTGGAAGCCTTTCAAAATAGAGAAATGATGATTCTTTTGATTCTTTAGAAAACATAGACATTGAACGGGCAACATATCCACTTACTGCATCTGTTTTAGCAAATA
>JAQVZQ010000396.1 GCA_028708095.1 Dysgonamonadaceae bacterium | reverse complement strand
GTAATGGAGTTTTGCCACAAACAGCTCCCACATATCATGGTGGCGGTGGTCCTGCTTGGGGTGGCATTGTTGTTACTTTGCCTTGGTTTCTATATCAGAGCGAAGGCGATATTAGAGTGTTGGAGACAAATTTTGAAATGATAAAAGGGTGGCTTGCTTTCTTGCAAACGCACACCGAAAACAATATGCTGAAGCGTTATGGTGGTAGTTGGGACTTCTTGGGCGATTGGCTTTGGCCTAACGCCACTGCCGAAGGTATGAATAATGATAAACCTGAAACTTTGTTTTTCAATAATTGCTACTGGGTATATAACTTGCGAACTGCTGCAAAAATAGCCAATATAATTGGACGTGCTGATGAAGCTAAAGAGTGGCTTCAGCAAGCTAATGTATCGAGTGAAGCGATTCACTATAAATTTTATAATAGAGATGACCACAGTTATTCAGATAAATCCATGGGTAGTTTGGCTGCTGCACTTTATGGTGAAATCATGCCTAATGATTTGCGAGAAAAAGTAATGGAGAGGTTAGAAACTGAAATACTTGTCAATAATGATGGCCACATTGATGTCGGAATCACTGGTGGAGCGATGCTCTTCAAAGTTTTGCGTGATGCTGGTAGGGATGACCTTATTTATTCAATGACCTCGCAAACAACCTACCCGAGTTGGGGATATATGCGTGAAAATGACGCAACCACAATTTGGGAGATGTGGGAAAAAGACCTTCCGGGTCATTCTCTTTTACATAGCTCTTATCTCTATCCTGGAGCTTGGTATATTGACGGTGTGGCAGGAATCAAAAGAGATGAAACCGTTGCTGGGTTTCGCAATTTTGCTATACGTATACCAAGGTTGACCGAAACTCAAATATCATGGGCAAAAGCTTCGTTTGACTCTCCTGCAGGAATGATACATTCTAAATGGAAGCGTGAAAATGGGAATACTTTACTTGAAGTAACTATTCCTCCCAATTGCACAGCAACCATTTTGTTTCCCGATGAAAATGGAAGAGAGGTAAAAGAACCTACAGGATATGCAAAACAGATTGGAGAAAAAAAGGGATACGTTCTATTTGAAGTTCAGGCTGGGAAATATAAATTCTCGAATTAATGGATTTAAACCCCAATTATTATAAAACACTTTTAAACTATACTCAAATGAAACACTTTTATTTATCAATCGGAGTCTTGGCTGCCATTTTATTTGTTGGATGCCAAGGCAGGAAGTCGAACACAATTTCACTTCAAGTTGAAATGCAAGAAAATCCGCAAGGACTAACAATCATGCAACCACGATTCTCGTGGCAAATTACATCTGATGAACAAAACACAATGCAAGAATCGTATCAGATTCAGGTTGCTACTACATCTGAAGATTTAAAAAAAGAACAAAACCTACTATGGGATTCAGGTTTAAGGAACAGCGATCAATCGCATCTTATACCTTATGATGGTAACCTGCTGGTTTCAAGAGGAAAGTATTATTGGAGAGTAAGAGTTGCAACAAATCAAGATAAGGGTAGCTGGAGTGATGTAAATCATTGGTCGATGGCACTACTCAATAATTCTGATTGGCAAGCAAAATGGATTGGTGAAGATGCAATGTCAAATCCGAACGAAACAGCTAAAGGAGATACACGCTTGGCTGCTCGTTATCTAAGAAAGCCTTTTGAGTCGAAACAAAAGGTTAAACGTGCAATGATGTATATATCTGGTCTGGGCTCTTATGAGGCTTACATAAATGGAAAACTAATATCAAATGATGTGCTTTCTCCTACTCCTTCTTGGTATCCCGAAAAAGTATATTACAATGTATATGATGTTACTTCTTTAATCAAAAATAAAACAAATCTATTAAGCGTAATATTAGGAAATGGTCGATATTTTGGCATGCGTGGCAGAGACACAATGATGTTTGGACTACCACGCTTATTAACTCAGTTAGAAATTGAATACGCAGATGGTAGCAAAGATATAATTGCATCAGACGAAACTTGGAAGGTTACCTCCAGAGGACCTATTGTTGCAAATAATGAGTTTGATGGAGAAGAGTATGATTCACGTTTGGAGTTAATTGGTTGGCATGAATTAAACTACGATGATAGCAATTGGGAGACTGTAGACTTGATGAATGCTCCACAAGGGGAATTAGTGGCTCAGCCTAACCCGAATATTCAGGTGCAGGAAGAAATCTCTCCAATTAAAATAACAAAACTTGATAACGGGAAGCTAATACTTGACATGGGGCAAAATATGGTGGGTTGGCTTGAGTCAAGATTAAAGGGGAAGAAAGATGCGCCTATTACATTTCGATTTGCAGAGCTTATTAATCCTGACAGTACCATATATCTTGCAAATATCCGATCGGCAAAAGTAACCAATATATATACTCCCGAAAAAGATGGAGCCTTTACTTGGGAACCTTCGTTTACCTATCATGGCTTTCGTTTTGTAGAGATTACAGGACTCGATTATGAGCCTAATTTAAAAGATTTTAGAGGTAAAGTTGTGTACGATAAAATGGAAACTACTGGACAGTTTGAAACATCCAATGAGATTATAAATAAGGTATTCAAAAATGCATATTGGGGTATCCGTGGAAATTATCGCGGTATGCCAACTGATTGTCCGCAACGCGATGAGCGATTGGGCTGGTTGGGTGACCGAGCAACAGGTTGTTTTGGAGAAGCATTTATTTTTGACAATGCTGCTCTATATAGTAAATGGATGCAAGATATAGAAGACTCGCAAAGCCCTGAAGGTAGCATCTCTGTAGTTTCGCCTAGATATTGGACTATCTATAATGACGATGTTACTTGGCCTGCAGCTTACTTTTATGCTGTTAACATGCTGCATAAACAATTTGGTGACACACGCCCCATCAAAAAACATTATGCATCTATGAAAAAATATTTAGAACGCATTCAAGAAGTATCGATGGTAGATTATATACTTACTAAAGACACATACGGTGATTGGTGTATGCCGCCCGAAAGTCAAGAACTTATTCACTCACAAGACCCAAGTCGGAAAACGTCTAAAGCTGTTTTGAGCACTACCATGTATTATAGCCTATTAAGCTTGATGGGCGAATTTGCTGAAATTGTGGATCACAAAGAAGATGTTGCTGGATTTGAAGAG
>JAQVZQ010000395.1 GCA_028708095.1 Dysgonamonadaceae bacterium | reverse complement strand
AAAAATATAGAAGAATATGGAAGAAAATAAAATGATAAACAAGGTTATACAAGGAGATTGTTTAGAAGTAATGCCAAATATCCCAGATAAATCAATCGACATGATACTCTGCGACTTACCATATGGCACAACACAAAACAAATGGGATTCAGTAATTGATTTACCATCTCTTTGGAAAGAATATAGTCGAATTATTAAAGATAATGGGGCAATTGTTTTAACTTCACAAGGTTTATTTACGGCCAAACTCATTTTAAGCAAAGAGGAATGGTTTAAGTATAAAATTGTTTGGATAAAATCAAAATCCACCAATTTTTTAAACGCTAAAAAACAGCCTTTGCGAAAGCATGAAGATATTTGTGTATTTTATAAAAAACAGCCAACTTATAATCCTCAAATGAGAGCAGGAGAAAGTTATGACAAGGGGATACGCAAAGACCAGTATACTGGTAGTTACGGAGATTTTAAACCTCGACACGTTAAAAGTAATGGTAAAAGGTATCCAAATGATGTTATCTTTTTTGAAGAGCGAATTGCTGATGATTTTGTATATTTCAAAACAGCAGAGTCAGAAGGAAAAGTTTATCATCCCACACAAAAACCAATTGAATTAGGTCGATATTTAATTCGAACTTTTACCAATCCGGGCGATTTAGTGTTGGATAACGCCTGTGGCAGTGGAAGTTTCCTCGTTGCTGCGGCACTTGAAGGTCGAAACTATATTGGCATTGAGAAAAATGAAAATGCTCTTTTACACAAAGTAAAATCTATCGATTATATCGAAGTGTGTAATGAAAGAATTCTTGAAGCAGAAGAAGAACGCATTTCCGAAATGCAACAGCCAATTATGAAAAGTCTTTTTGAAAATCAATCTTCGAAAGTAAGTATAGCAAAATAACTATGAAAAAAGACACAATAAAGAGAAACGAAAGAGATTGGGCGGGGCAATTAATAAGTTGGATTAAATCTGCAATTGAAAATCGCACTACAGTTTTTGAAGACGCAACAAATGACACGGGTGTAAAGTTAGATACAGGAAGAACCAAGTTCCCTGATATTCTTCTGTTTACTAATAAAGTTTCCGGTATAATATTTAACGGATGGGAACTGAAATTTCCAGACACACCTGTTGATGACATCGTTATGCTTGAAAATGCGCTAGAAAAAGCACAAAAATTAAAATCCAATTCATTTGTTACTTGGAATGGAACTGAAGCTGTTATTTGGAGAATAAATGAAGACAATTATTCGATTCGATCGTTATCAAAAATAAAGGAATACCCCAAAGAACGATCTATAACAAACCGTGATGACCTCGCCGACCCGGTAAAGTTTGCTCAAAACGAACCATTGTTGAGAAAAAGAGCAGTGAATATTTTGCACGACTTGGGAATGTTATACACTTCCAGAGAGATAAAACCTGCCATCAATATTACAGGGAATATTGTCTCTGCAATTCGTAGAGCATCTGAAATCATAATTCCTCAATTCCAAAACGCAATAACATCATTGAAAGGGACAAATGCTTCCTTTCGTAGAGAGTTTAATCAATGGAAAATTTACGAAAGCTCAACGCTAAATATATTAGCCTCATCGTCACGGAGAGCAGAAACTATAATTGAAGAACAAGTATTGGCAAAGTTTACTTTCTATAATTTAATTGGCAAGACATTATTCTATCTCACTTTATGTGAAAATCTTAACGGCGAGCTTGAAAATGTAAATATAAATAGTTCTACCAATATTAAATCCCAATTGTATTCCTATTTTGAAAGAGCAAAAGCTATTGATTATCAAGCTATATTTAAACCTTATTTTACTGATGATATAGAATTTTCAGAGGTGACAAACCAAACTCTTTTTGAACTTATTCAAGTGGTTACTGAATTTGATTTCAGAATTTTACCTACAAATGTGATTGGGAACATTCTCGAAAACCTTGTTCCCAAAGAGGAAAAACAAAAATTCGGTCAATATTTTACCCCTGAAACTTTAGCAAATCTTGTCGCTTTTCCTGCAGTAGAAACAAATCAAGATTATTTATTCGACCCAACTTCTGGAACAGGCACGTTTTTGAATGCCTTTTACAAAATCCTAAATTATCACGGAAATAACAATCATACAGAACTATTAAAACATATTTGGGGTAACGATGTGTCTCACTTTCCGGCAATTCTTTCTGTGATAAATCTCTATAAACAAGATGTAACTCAAACAGATAATTTTCCAAGAATAACACGGGATGATTTCTTTAATCTCAATGTTGGCGATAAGGTCAGTTTTCCAGATTCGCTAAATTATAAAAATCAAATTGAATTAGAAATACCTCTATTCGATGCAATTGCAAGCAATTTCCCTTTTATTCAACAAGAGGATATTCCTAATGAAATTTTGACAACCTTTTTTAGAAAAAAGTTTGAAACCCAACAACAATCGTTTTTACAGGACGGCACATTTAAAATTAACGAACGATCTGACTACTTCACATACTGCGTTTACAATTCCATCCGATTTTTGAAAGATGACGGCTATTTAAGCGCCATAACATCAAATGCTTGGTTGGGCAAAGAATATGGATTTCAGTTCAAAAAGTTTTTACTTGACAACTTCCATATTAAGTATGTAGTTAAAAGTAATGCACAACATTGGTTCGCAGACTCAAAGGTTATCACTATTTTCGTTGTTTTACAAAAAACGAAGAGTGACGATCCGACTAAGTTCGTAACTATTAATTTTAAGTTAGAAGAATCCTTTTCGCAAGAAAATATAAACTTACAACTTTCGCAAATAGAAAACTTTTATTCTGAAATTGATAATTGCGAAAATCCCCGTAATCCAAATTGGATACAAGACACAACATTTGACGATTTATTCAAAAACACTCAAATACCTCTTTCTGTTTGTATTGTTCCAAAAGAAAAGCTAATAAACTCAATTGATGAAAGCGACAATTGGTCTAAATACTTTATTTCGGCAAATCTTTTTGCAGGCTTCGACAATTCGCTTACTAAACTATATTCCACAGTTATAGATGTTTTCAGAGGAGAGCGGACAGGTTGGAATGATATGTTTGTCATACCTGAAAGAAATGTGGCTTCATCGGGAATAGAAAGCAACTATCTTATCCCATACGTAAAAAGTCCAA
>JAQVZQ010000066.1 GCA_028708095.1 Dysgonamonadaceae bacterium | reverse complement strand
CTATGCCTGGTAATGTTGACCCAGAGGTGATTAATAAAGTGCTGATTCCTAAAATAATAAGGGTGAAATATCCCGACTTGACCGAAATGGAAGTTGAAGAGCTTCGCCAACATGTAGTGGTTGATTAGTAATAAAGAACGGAGAGATAAAAGAGGTGGGTGATAAGCGATTCATCAGAATGGCGGGTTCGTTTGTAGATATCGACGATATTCATATCGATTTGATAGATACAATTAACCCATTTCAAAAAGCATTTGAGATTCTCTCAAAGTCTGTAACTTCTAAAGTGTTGAAAGTGATTCAAGACCATATAGAGGCTACCAGAATTAATATGACATTTGAAGAAGCTAAGATACTTTGGCCCAAGATTAAAGAGTTTGCAGTGCTGCATAAACGTGAGCCCAGTCTAAAATCTAACGACCCACTGGAGAAACGAATGGCTGAGTGTATAATTTATCTGAAAGAGGAGAAGAGGAAATCAATGATTAATGGTTAATTATTAATGGTAAATGGTAAATGAGAGAATGTGTTTATGAAGGAAAACATTATAAAAAACAAGAGCTTTAGCTTTGCTGTTAGGGTTGTGAAGCTTTACAAGTATTTATGTCAAAATAAAAAGGAGTTTGTTATGTCTAAACAGCTCTTAAGATGTGGAACGAGTGTTGGAGCTATGGTGCGCGAAGCTGAGCATGCTGAATCGAAATCGGACTTTAAACATAAAATGGCGATTGCTCAGAAAGAAATTAATGAAAGTATTTATTGGTTGGAGCTTTTGAAAGAAACTGAATATTTGAATCAGGATGAATTTGATAGTCTAAACAGTGATGCAGTAGAGATAATAAAACTCGTAACATCTATTATAAAAACAACCCAATCAAAATTAATGGTTAATGGTAAATGATCAATTATCAATTATTAATGGTGAATACATTAACCATTGACAATTAACAACTAACAATTACAAACAAGGTGGATAAGGATAAAGTTTTAGACGAAATATTTAATGACGACCCATTGGGTTTGCTTACAATAAAACCTAAAACGTCTAATGTGAGAACAGCAGATGAACATTTGTTAGCTTCGTTTGAAGAGATAAATAAGTTTGTTCAAGAAAATAGCGATGAGCCTAAAGCTACAACAAACACATCAGAGTTTATGCTTTATGCTCGCCTGAAGGGCTTGCGAGAAGACCCTGTGAAAATTGCACAGTTGAAAGAACATGATATCTATAATTTACTCACGCCTGTAGATATAGACCACATAAGCGAAGGAACAGTTGAATACGCTAAACCAAAAGAGATAGCCTCTATTGATGACTTGCTGGGCGATGATTTACTGGGTATTTTAGACACAGATACTGAAGGACTGTTCGATTTTAAACATACTCCTAAAGATTACGAGAGAGCGCAAGCAGATTTTGTAGCTCGCAGAAAACCATGCAAAGATTTTGATAAGTACGAACATCTATTCATAGAAGTACAAAAAGAATTAGCAGCGGGAAAGCGTAAGCTGATTGATTTTAAACAAGGAAATCTAAAGGAGAAATCTTACTATGTTCATAATGGTATTCTTTTTTATTTAGAGCAAATAAATATTTCACATAAAGAATACGTGAGAGAAGATGGTACAAGAGTACGGGAGGATGGTCGCACACGTTGCATCTTCGAAAACGGCACGGAGTCGAATATGCTGAAACGCTCTGTAGATAAGATACTATATGCAAATGGGCGTGTTGTTACTGAAAACATAGATAAAGTAAATGAAGGTTTCATCGAAGAGTTTGGTGCAATAACCGAAGAGGATGAAGAGGCAGGCTATATATATGTGTTGAAATCGAAAAGCAAAGACGAGAAGATTGCATCCGTTCAAAACCTGTACAAAATAGGTTATTCAAAAACAGAGGTTGAAGAACGCATAAAGAATGCAGAGAAACAACCTACCTATCTAATGGCTCCTGTTACAATAATGGGGGTTTGGAAAGGTTATAATATGAATCCTCAAAAATTAGAACAATTGCTTCACAATTTCTTTGGCAACTCTTGCTTGAATGTAGATGTGTTTGACGATAAGGGAATAAGACATACACCTCAAGAGTGGTTTATAGCTCCCATCGAAGTTATTGAACAGGCTATTGAATTGATTATAAATGGGAAGATTGTGAATTATAAATTTGATGCTGAGAATATGAGTATTGTGGGGAGGTAGTAGTGAATATGACAAGAAAAAAAATCTCCCCCTGCCGACACCACCACCACCACCTCGAATCCAAAATAGTCCAATTGGTTTATGCGCTGTATGGGTTGACGGAAGAGGAGATTGGGATTGTGGAAGCGGGAGTGTGAATAAGAGATGGAGCTGGACATTGGAATAAAGTATTAAACAGATGAAAGAATCACACTCCCCCTCGTTTGCAACGAGGGGTACATGGTTTACCCTGTGGAATAAATCGAAGATTTAATGCGTAGCATTATTCCATGGGGTGAAGCGTTTTTAACGCAAAAGAATAAGCTACAGCAACTACATATTTTAGCATTTGAAATGTAAAAAAAACAAGCTAATTTATGTGCTTATAATTGGACTATGGTGGAGGAGTTATAGTTTTATTGTTGTAAGCAATTGACCACTAACCCCTAGTTGCAAACGAGGGGGAGGATAATAATAAATTGAACCGTTATGATAGAAAAATTCGATAGAAGATATAGAATAGGATCTGCCAGATTAAGCAAGTGGGATTATGGATGGAATGCATCTTATTTTGTAACTATTTGTACCGAAGAGAAGCTACCTCACTTTGGGTCTATTCATAACCAGCAGTTTATTGCTAATTCGATGGGCGAAATTGCTTTGCATCGTTGGTTGGAAATGTCTAGTCATTATCCATTTGTACAATTGGGCAGATTTATTGTTATGCCCAATCATGTTCATGGGATAGTACGGATAAATAATGGGTTTGGTAAAAATAGGGATAATAGGCAACGTATGGATGCGAATGAACGTGACGACGCAGACCAACGTAGAGATATTTACCAACGTAGAGACGCGATTAATCGCGTCTCTACAGCTGCAGAATCTACATCGTCACAATCACCATCACCTTCATCCCGACCTACACCAACAGCATCAGCACCACAAGACGCATTCCAAGCAAAACAACATGGAGGCATCACTGGTCACCATAATCCCATGTTGCACAACAATCTTTCACGTGTTATACGATGGTATAAAGGCCGTGTAACTTATGAATGCAGAAAGATAAATCCTGAGTTTTGTTGGCAAGAACGTTTTCATGAACACATCATCAGAAATAAAGAGTCATATCAGAAAATAACAACATACATCATCAACAACCCTGCAAATTGGGAAGATGATAAATTTAATACTGTTGGTAGGTGAGTATATAATTGTGTGGACAATGATAAAAGTTAAGATAGGCACAGTCAAATATCTGCGCCAGCAAAAAAATGAGGACTCCTACCCCACCTATTAATTTGGAAAAACACTAATTCAACACATCTTCAAACTCAATAAGCTCAGAAGCTAGGAAGAACACTTTGTTGGTGATGCCACTTGTATTCTCTTTTAACTGTTTGTAATAGGCAGCAAAGTCCTCGTCAGGCACCTTTAGTCCCATCATAACCATTGTGCTATCTTTTGACTCTTCTTGTAGTATATTCCAGAACCTTCTTCCTTGCGAAACAATAACTTCGTAATCGAAGTCAACACGCATTTCAATAAGTATCTTTTTAAGGTTTTCACGTGTGCCTTTGGCAGCTTCCTGCGAAGCGACTACCATTTTGACACAGACTTGTATGTTTTGCCAACGTGGACTTGTTTTTATTAAATGGGCAATAATCATCATCAACCCCCCATTGCCCTTGAGACCACCCCACCAAAGATCAATTTTTTTTGCTCCACCATAATTAAGCTTAAAATCATTTTGGAGAATAATTACATTCCTTTTTGATTGATAGAAATGGGTTATCATTTCACAGTAGGGATTGTGATGTTTGTTTTCTTCGGTGTCACCCAATAATACTGTGTTGGGGACTAAACTACCCAACCCATATGAGTTGACCAACTGTTTTGACCCAATAAATGGATCTTCGGCTTTGGTTACTCGCACAAGGGTTTTGATGTTTTTCTCCCTAAGGTAAGATGAAATATTATGTGCATGTTTAGATACTCGCTCTTGTGTAATTCCTTTTTCGGGAAGTATCGTTGCTACAGTTATCAATCCTTTTTCTTGTACTACCCCATAGGCAAAATCAATAAGATGCCATCGTTTGGTGGGCATACCAGCAAACACTAAAATATTGGGTCGCCAGTTTTTTGCATCAGCAACTTTTAAGTCGAGCCTCAATAAAGCATAGCGTACAATTTGCAAAAGCATTCCCCTTGCTACATCTCCAAATGTTGTTTTGAGTCTTCGACGACGCAACCACACATATATTCCTGATATGAAAACAATGGCAACGATTGTTGCAAGGGCATTTATTAAGAACATAACTGCAATACAACCTATTGTTCCTAAGAAAGAGAATGCCCAGTGAACTTTGAACTTAGGTCGGAATGATGGACTCTGCAACAATGTTTCTATGCCAGAAGTAAGGTTAAGTGTGCCGTAAGTTGTCAAGAAAAACATGGTTAGAATAGGTGCTATCATATTCAAATCGCCCACAATAACGAGTATTAGAGCAATGATGGATGTGAAGATAGTTGCAGCTCGAGGTATTTTCTCGTCTCCTGAGCTTTTACCCAAAAATGAAAGCTTAGAGGGCAACACCTTATCGACACTCAAGGCTTGAAGCACACGAGGTGCACCAAGCATGCTACCTACTGCACTTGACAAAGTGGCTCCCCATATACCTAGGAGGATGGCAAAGCCCCACAGAGCAATTTTTTGCATAATCATGTTATCGCTTACCAAAGTGACAGCATCGGCTCTGAATGCAAAGAAAAAAGGAACAACCATGTAGATAACATATCCAACCCCAACAGCCATGAAAGTTCCTTTGGGAATAGATTTTGCTGGATCTTTTAAGTCACCTGACATATTGACTCCCGCCATTATGCCTGTGACAGCAGGAAAGAATACGGCAAATACCGTCCAGAAGTTTACAGACTCTGAGGCTGGCACGCCCCACAGCTCTATGTATGAGTCCTCTATTGGGCTTCCCAAAAAGAAAGATACAAGAGAAAAAGCTATAATTGCCAAAATAAGAAACTGTGCCCGTATAGCAGCTTTAGTAGAAAACAAAGCCAAAAGACTTAATAGGATAATGGTAACAATACCCACCAATTTTATATTTAGTGAAGGAAATATTGCCACCATACTTTCGGAGAAACCCATGACATAGAGGGCAACAGAAAAAGCTTGTGCTAAATATAGGGGTATGCCAATTGCTCCGCCCATTTCCACTCCCAACGACCGACTTATTAAGTAATAGGCACCTCCTGCTTTGACTGGTGCATTTGTGGCAATAGAGGCGATAGACAGAGAGGTGAGAAAAGTGATAGAGGTGGCTAATGTGACAATAATTAGTGTGCCAATAAGGCCCACATTACCAACCACCCACCCAAACCGTAGGTACATGATAACACCTAGGACTGTTAGTATTGATGGGGTGAAAACTCCTCCAAAGGTGTTTAAATTTCCGCCTGATTGTATTGGTTCGTTTTTGATACGCTGTTCGTTTTAATTGATAAGCTGTAAATATACAGTTTTTATATTAAAACATTGTATCTGACCTGTTACTTTTTTCATTCCCACTGGCGTTCACTAAAAAAAACCAAGTTTAAGTGTTTTTTAAAATAAAACTCATTAATTGAGCCGACTCTTAAAAAACACTTCATTGTTGAAGACCATTCTTTTTCCACACTTTTATATCTAATGGGAAAAGCCAAATTATCTGCATTCTACCAAAGTCAGGGGACTTAGGGGTGAATAGCATGAAGTTTGGCTTTTTTGGAGTAGACCCATTCTTAAATGAATAGGTATTACAAACATTCACTTAAGGGTATTATTATTTTATGTTATTAAACATCTTAAGCAATGTAGCAACAATTTTAGTGGAAGCCTCCACTTCACACCTGCTTGTACTATACCAAGTTTCGTATCCTCCTAGTTTGTGTTGTTCTGGGGTTGGGAGGTATCCATAACTTCCATTAGCCAGTTCAATTGTAAACGATTGCTTAAAAGGACTTTTTGCTTTTATTTCCATGCCTGTTTCAGCAAATACCTCAAAAGGGATAGCTGCAACTCCTAAATCTCCTATACGAAACACTTGTAAAACTATATCAATATTGTCTGGCCACTCCTTGTCCATATTAAGTATTCGGTTGGCGTATGTTACTTCAAGTCTGTGATTGGGTTTAACAGTACTAGGTCTCGCAACTATCTCCTTGGCACGTTCTAGCATTGAGGGAGATGCCTTTCTCACTTGAAGATTCAACTCCTCCTCGGCTGCTTTCAATGGCACCCAATCTTGGAATTCAATTGCACTGTGAGCACGGAATACCTCTCTTGCAACATCTTCAGCAACAAGTTTCATCTGTTCATAAGGCTCTCTTCTTATTGCAGGCGCACCATAATTGTTGTTATTCACATCTCCAGAAGTACCATTGGACATAATGCCAACAAAAGCAGGCTCTTGCCTATCTGCCTTAAGCAGTTCTTGAATACGATCGGCAAATACAGCAAAATAATCAGCCGAGATATCATTCTTTAAAGTTCCTCCGACGTAATGAAGCGAGTAGTTTGCAAGCAAAGCTATTGGTTTGCCTTCAGTAGATTGCACAGATATAAATGAAACTTCAGTATCGGGCTGACTAGCTGGCTCAAGTAGATTAGCATTTCGTCCAGGATTCATAACCACTTTATCATATTCACCAAATGGATTTAAAACTGGTTCCTTCATTTTCCAACGACGAACAAACACATGCTCAGGAACATTTCCTACTCCCCATCCTATTTGTGCTGGCTCCAAATTGTTGATAGCAATTCTGGTAACATCTGCAATACGCCTTATCAGAAACAGTTGATATTCATCAAAATCCTGACTATTGTCAGCAAACTGTCGACGTTTTTCACCTTCACCTCCTGCACTTACGGATGAGTGAGTATGTATGGCAGACACTAATATATTGCTGCGTGGTATACCTGTTTCCTCTTGGATTAATCTTTTAGCCTCATCAATTACATTGCGATTTATACCAATATTGTCCACAATTACAAAGACTAACTTTGTTTGACTATCGTCGAGCACAAGGCATCGAGCATGAAGCTCGTCATGCACATTAGTTGCAGGGGGTGGTGTCCCAAAATTGCCAACTAAACCACCTCCCAGAAATGGAGTGATATTAGCAGTTGCAGAACCTGCTAGGAAAATCTTTTCAGTATTGTTTTCTTCTTTGGTTAAAGCTACCTTAGCCTCCAATGTCAATGTACTTAACAAGATTGACAGTATTAAGAAAGAACTGAGAAATAGAAATCTGAACTCTTTGCGTTTCATATAATTATTTTTTTTGAGTGTTATGCCCACTAAAGTAACCTTAATAAATCAACATTGCAAAAATATCGAGAAATTTGTTGTAACACTTTGATTTTACTAAAACAAGTCATCAATAAACGAATTTATTTAAATAGATTAATTGACAAGAAATGAATTCTCTCCTTCTGGATAGGTAAGTATTACACAATATAATCGTTTTATCTAAGCAGCTAATATCACACCTATGCAGTATATTTTTTACTGCATGAAAATACTTTTTTCATTCCCATACATCTTCAATAACATTTGTGTATTCTATTTCTTCAAAAACATCATCATCGTCATGCCACTCTTTTATTGGTTTTTGTGGACCATGGTTTCTATATATCAGTGCTACAACAAATCCACTTATTGCACCTGACAAGTGACCCTCCCACGATACATCTGGATTTAAATACATTGACCAAGGCATCATATTCCATACATTGCTACCATACAAAAAAGCCACAACCAACGATATGGCTATTAGGGGTATGTGTTTACGAAATATACCACTAAAGAAGAGAAAGAAAGAGAGACTGTAAATAACACCACTTGCCCCAATGTGCCATGCTTCTCTGCCAATGACCCAAGTTAAAAAGCCACTTAGCAACCAAAGAAACAAAAATGTTTTGTAGGCTATGCCCTTATAAAAGTAGAAGAGACACCACATCAATACAAAGAGGGGAATGGTATTTGAAAAAAGATGTTTTGCTGAACCATGAATGAATGGAGAAAAGAATATACCTGGCAATCCTTGCCATCTTAATGGGTACACACCCAGTTTATAGATAGAGAGCTCTAAGGAGAGGTCTAAAATAAGTATTAGCCACAGGAAACATAAAAAAACAATTGTTGGAATGAAAGCAATACGCATTCGTTTCTTCTCCATTTTTATGATTTCACTTTCAGCCATCAACTATATTTGTTTTGTAGAATGCAAATCTACTAAATGAATTAGGGATGAGCAAACAGTAATAAAATAAAACAAAGGGAGGTTTTCATTTGTTTGGTAATATTAATATATCTATCTTTCGAATGAAATCCAACTTAAAAATAGTTTGAATATGAGCTATCTTAAATTTGATAAAGACTTAATCATAAGTCTTGAATATTCATTATACCGTAACATATTACGTACCAATAGACGGGGTGCTTATCATAATACTTCAATCTCTGGATGTAACACTACAAAATACCAAGGATTGTTGGTGATGCCAGTGCCTAATTTGGATGACGACAATCACCTGATTCTTTCATCATTTGACGAAACCATCATTCAACATGGGGCAGAGTTTAACTTAGGTATTCACAAATATGCTGGAGATAATTATAGCCCTCGTGGTCACAAATATATTCGTGAGTTTAGTAGCGAGAGTATCCCAAGAACTATCTACAGAGTAGGTGGCGTTGTTTTATCAAAAGAGATTATGTTTTCTTCGAAACAAAACTCTGTAATGATACGCTACACATTGATGGAAGCTCACTCTCCCACCACCATTAGGTTTAAACCATTTCTGGCTTTCAGAAATGTATATAATTTAACCCAAGAAAACGACAATGTTGACAAATCCTATCGAGAGGTTGAGAATGGAATCAGCACGTGTATGTATGAAGGTTATCCCGAAATATACATGCAGTTTAATAGCAAAGTAGATTTCGTTTTTCAGCCACATTGGTATAACGGTGTAGAATATCTACAAGATATGCAGGCAGGTGATACTTACAAGGAGGATTTGTATGTTCCAGGCTACTTTGAAATGCCCATGAAAAAGGGTGACTCTGTTATATTTTCAGCAGGCGATTTCCTAAGGGATACAACTGGACTAGCCAGTGAGTTTGATGCTGAAATTGAACGAAGAACTCCTCGTTCTTCTTTCTATAATTGCTTAAAAAACTCGAGCCATCAATTTTACTACTCTCCTAATCCTGATCAGTTATATTTGCTTGCAGGATATCCATGGTTTAAGGTACGTGCTCGTGATCAATTTATAGCCCTTCCTGGATGCACACTTGCGACTGGCAGGGTAGATGATTTTGAGAAGATAATGGACACTGCCATTCCACAACTAAAATCTGTAATGGGTGATGAAGCTCACCCTGGACTTCTTAAACAAATAGATGACCCTGATTTGCATCTTTGGGTAATTTGGGCACTACAACTATATAATAAGGAACGACCCGAAAAATTTAAAGAAAAGTATGCAAATTTAGTTTTGTCTATAATAGAGTATATCCTTGCAAACAAGCATCAAAACCTTAAAGTTGATGAAAGTAATGGTTTGCTCTCAACCTACGGACAAGACAAATCTGTTAGCTGGATGAATGCGGTTATAGATGGTCGTCCTGTTGTAGCTCGCTCTGGCTACTTGGTTGAATTTAATGCATTGTGGTACAACGCCCTTAAGTTTGGAGAAGAGATACAAAGAGAGAGAGGCAATGCCTTAATGGAACAGCAACTAACACAAAAGAGTGATGTTGTAAAAGAATCTTTCACATCAGTATTCGTAAATAGTTCGGGATACTTGTTTGACTTTGTGGATGGTTACCACAAGGATTGGAGCTTAAGACCCAACATGTTATTTGCAGTTTCTCTTGACTACTCACCGCTTGAAAAGCACCGCAAACGATCTATTGTGGATTTTGCAACCAAAGAACTACTCACTCCTACAGGCATCAGGTCATTGAGCCCCAAGAGTGAAAATTATAACCCCTATTATTGCTGTAATCTTAGAGAAAGAGAAATTGCTTATTTTAATGGGCCAGCTTTTCCTTGGCTTTTTGGAACATATATAGAAGCATATCTTAAAGTGTATCAAAGAAGTGGATTGTCGTTGATAGATAGAATAATGGTGGATATGGAAAATGAGTTATCGAATGACTGCATTGGTAGTATTTCAGAATTATACGATTCAAGTCCGCCATTCACTGGTCGTGGAGCATACTCATTTGCTATGAGCGTTGCAGAATTATTACGTGTAATGAAGCTAATGAAAGATTATAGATAGACCATGATCAGAAAAGACTTTTAAACAAATGGTTTTCTTGTAGGTACTAAAATAAGAAGATAATTGAAATAGATAAATTATGAAAGCACTCATGTTTGGATGGGAATTTCCTCCCCACATTTTAGGTGGACTGGGCACTGCAAGTTATGGCTTAACTCGTGGAATGTCAACACAGGAAGATATGGATATAACATTTGTAATACCCAAACCTTGGGGCGATGAAGACCAAAGCTTTCTAAAAATTATTGGAGCAAATAACACTCCTATAGTTTGGCGTGATGTAGATTGGGAAAAAGCCAAGTCGAGACTAGAAAAATTTATGGACCCTAAGGATTATTTTAAGTTGCGTGACAATATCTATGCCGATTTCAATTATATACATACCAATGATTTGGGTTGTTTAGAATTTTCTGGAAAATATCCTGACAACCTTCTTGAAGAAATTAATAATTATTCTATCGTAGCTGGAGTTATTGCTCGTTCTTATGATTTTGACATAATCCATTCTCACGATTGGCTAACATATCCCGCTGGGTTGCACTCAAAGACTGTTACTGGAAAACCTTTAATCCTTCATGTGCATGCCACAGATTTTGATAGAAGCAGAGGTGAGGTGAACCCTGTTGTTTACAACATTGAGAAAAACGGAATGGATCATGCCGATCACATCATTTGTGTGAGCAATCTGACACGTCAAACAGTGATTAATAAATACCATCAAGACCCCAGCAAAGTATCGACAGTGCACAATGCAGTAGAGCCACTTAGTCCAGAAATTTTAGCTATTAATAGAATGACTTCTGTGCCTGAGAAAGTAGTAACCTTTTTAGGCCGCATAACCATGCAAAAAGGGCCTGAATACTTTGTTGATGCTGCAACTCAAGTTTTGAAAAACTCCAACCACATACGCTTTGTAATGGCTGGCAGTGGCGACATGATGAACAAAATGATACGATTAGTAGCTGATCGTGGTATTGCTGATAAATTTCACTTCACAGGTTTCTTGCAAGGAAAACAAGTTTATGAAATGTTTAAATCGAGTGATGTGTATGTTATGCCCTCTGTATCAGAGCCATTTGGCATCTCACCCTTGGAAGCCATGCAGTGTGGTGTGCCATCCATTATATCAAATCAGTCAGGATGTGCCGAGATTTTAGAAAATGTTATCAAAACAGATTATTGGGACGTTGATGGTATGGCTGATGCTATTTATTCTATATGCACCTATCCAGGCATGGAAGAGTTCTTACGAGTAGAGGGCAAGAAAGAAGTTGACGAAATAAAATGGGAATATGCTGGACAGAAAGTGCGAGATATTTATAACAAATTTGCGCATTAAACAAAAGAATCAAAAAAACAATAAGATATGAAGACCATTTGCTTTTATTTTCAAATACATCAGCCATTTAGACTAAAAAGATATAGATTCTTTAATATTGGAAGAGACCATTATTATTATGATGATTTTTCCAATGAAGATATTATGCAACAAATTGCAGCAAGATCATTCATCCCTGCAAATAGAATGCTGTTTGATTTAATCAATCAATATAAAGGTCGGTTTAAAGTGGCTTTCTCTATATCTGGAATAGCATTAGAGCAAATGGAAATATATGCACCAGAAGTTATTGACGGTTTGAAACAACTATCTAGCACTGGGAACGTGGAGTTTTTGGCTGAAACTTATGCTCATTCGCTTGCTTCTATGTCCGATCCTTTAGAATTTAAAAACCAGGTGAAACAGCATTCTGATAAAATAGAAATGCTGTTCGATCAAAAACCCACGGTTTTTAGAAACACTGAGCTGATTTATTCCAATGATATTGGACAAGCTGTTTATGAGATGGGATACGATAAAATGATTACAGAGGGTGCTAAACATATTTTAGGATGGAAAAGCCCTAACTTTGTATATACATCTCTTGAACAACCAAAACTAAAGCTTTTGCTTAAAAACCATAAGTTTAGCGATGATATAATGTTTCGTTTTTCTAATTACAATTGGAACGAGTATCCCTTAACAGCAGATAAGTTTATTCAATGGATTGACAAGTCTCCTGCAGAAGAGCAAGTAGTAAATTTATTCATGAATTACGAGACGTTTGGAAACTTACAACCTTCTCATACAGGTATTTTTGAGTTTATGAAAGCACTTCCTCATTATGCATTTGAGAAAGGAATCGAATTTGGTACTCCATCTCAAATAATGGATTCTCTTAAACCAGTCGGGAAATTAGATGTTCCATTTCCTATTTCATGGGCTGATGAAGAAAGGGATTTAAGTGCATGGCTTGGAAATAAACTTCAAAAAGAAGCATTTAAAACTTTGTATGAAATTGGTGAGAGGTTGCGAATGTGTAACGATAGAAGACTAAAACAAGATTGGCTTTATCTCCAAACAAGTGACCATTTCTATTATATGTCAACCAAGCATTTCTCTGATGGAGCGGTTCACAGTCAATATAGTCCTTACCCCACGCCATACGATGCTTTTAATAATTACATGAATGTGCTTAGTGATTTTATTGGAAGGGTAAAAGCTCAATTCCCCGATTCAGTGGAAAATGAAGAACTAAATGCATTGCTTCTTACAATTAATAATCAAGCAATTGAAATTAAAAAACTTCA
>JAQVZQ010000394.1 GCA_028708095.1 Dysgonamonadaceae bacterium | reverse complement strand
ACCTGATTGGCACCCTTGGGAAAGATATCAAGACTTTTTTGTTAGCAATAAGCGCTCTAATGGTTGCCGAGAAATATTTGCTATCGAGCTTCCATGGCTATCCGATGTGTTTGGTGATATTGTTAAGGTTGATGTGATAAAGAGCAGAATGAGTAATTTAAACATTGATTATGACGATAATTACTTAGTACTTCTTCAACACAACACTGGATATAAAGGGACACTGGCTGTTGATGTTGTATCACGAAAAGCGGTACGAAATTTTGAGGTATTTGGTGAGCAACTCTATCTTCATTGGGATGGTTCACCCAAAGGGTTGTATGTATATGATTTTGAGACAAAAATAGATGTTAATATCCAATTATATAAAGAGATAGATCAGCTTGGTGATTATAGTAACTTTATTATTGAAAATGCCTATTTAAACGAAATCACCTCTTTTTTCGAAACGGTAACAGAAGGAAAAGTACCGGATTACAGTTTTGAAAAGGATAAAGACATTCTTAAAATTATTGATAGAATCGAGGCTTAACATGAAGGAATTATATAAAATCGGGATGATTGGTCTTGGTTCAATCGGTACTAGGCATTTACAAAATATCGTAACTGTTTTAAAAGAACGAGGCAGGTCTTATACGATTGACTTGATTAGAAGTGGAAAAGGTAAGGAACTGGATAGGGAAATAGTTCAACACGTTAACGAAACATTTTATTCTTATGATTCTGTTCCAAATGGCTATGATGTGATTTTTGTTACAAACCCCACACATTTACATTTTGAAACGATACAGAAATTCGTTTCAAAAACTAAACATATGTTTATAGAAAAACCGGTGTTTGATACAATAGATGTTTCCTTAGATGAATTGCACCTCAAAAGCGATAGTATATATTATGTAGCCTGCCCATTAAGATATACTGACGTAATCCAGTATCTTAAATATCAATGTGATTTAAAGAGGGTTTACTGTGCCAGGGCTATTTGTTCCAGTTATCTGCCAGAATGGAGACCAAATCAGGACTACCGTTATACCTATAGTGCTCATAAAGATCAAGGTGGCGGCGTTTCAATTGACTTAATACATGAATGGGATTATCTGTGTTTTTTATTTGGGCAGCCGGAGAAGGTATTGAATATACGAGGGACATTTTCCGATTTAGAAATTGATAGTGATGACTTATCTTTATATATAGCAAAGTATGCTGACATGGCCGTAGAAGTTCACCTAGACTATTTTGGACGTAAAACAATTAGAGAGATTCAGATATTTGCAGATGAGGATACTATAGTTGGGGATATTGCTAATAGTGAAATAAGATATTCAAAGAGCGGAGAAGTAATCTCTTTTAAGGAACAAAGGAATGATTTCCAGCGTAAAGAAATAGTACATTTTTTTGATATCGTGGAAGGAAAAGCTGTTAATGATAATGCTATACCAACAGCCCTTAGAACTCTTCGAATAGCCAAGGAGGGAAAGTGAAAGTGAATATTTTATTTACTATTTGCGGTAGAGCTGGCTCCAAGGGAATTAAGAATAAAAACTTGAAAGAATTTTTAGGTTACCCGTTACCGTTTTATACTGTTTCAGCGATTGATTTATATAAAAAGCAAAATCCAGACGTTAGCTGCGATACTGTATTAAATACTGACAGTGCAAACCTTATTAAGTTGTTTAACAATCGATTAAATATCGAGGTTGATGTGATTGAAAGACATTCCTCGCTCGGATTAGATAATACTCCAAAAGTTGCAGTTATTTTGAATTGTTTGAATGTAATGCAAAAGCGTAAAGCCATTAATTATGATATGGTGGTTGATTTGGATATAACATCACCATTGAGGACTGCAGCAGATGTTGAGACTCTGATTCAAAAGAAAACTAATTCTGATGCAGATGTAGTTTTTTCAGTAACTGATTCAAGAAGAAATCCATATTTCAACATGGTCAAGAAAACTGAAAATGGATATGAGCGAGTTATACAATCGGTATTTAATACAAGGCAAGAAGCACCCGAGATATTTGATATGAATGCTTCATTGTATGCCTATTCTCCCTCGTTTCTAGAAAGCGGAAAGGGGATATTTGAAGGAAAATGTGATGTAATTAAGATGGTAGATACAGCGGTTTTAGACCTGGATCATGAAAAAGATTTTGAATTCATGCAAGTGATTGCCGGATATTTGTTTGATAAATATCCATATTTCCGGGAAATAAGGGAAAATATTATTAATATTTAGCCCGCAAAAACTCACTTAGTAGAATTGCCTATGAATTAGGATATATAATTTGTGGCTCAATTTTCCCAAGATACATCTTCCTTAATAATTTTCATCGGATTACCTGCTACTAAGACATTATCAGGTATCAAGTCCATCATAGTTTTTTAGCTATTAATATCTTCGGAAAAGTAAAACCATATTGCTTTATATTATAATAAATCGATTTAGAAAGCGATATAGTATTTAAATATCTTATATTGGGCATTTAATTCCTCCAATAATAATTTTTCATTAAATTATAACATTACGTGATTAATTTTGTTCCAATTTGTTTTTTGCAAGTAATAATTCCTCACCCCCCTTTTGAAAAAATATTTCCCCCAAGGTACAGGTGGGGGATTTTTAGCCAAATTTGTTTTTATGGCAAAATAAAAATACAGTAGAGAGTTGGAATAAAATAATCGCCAGCACCCGAAAAATGAACTACCCTTTTTGTTGAACAGACAAAAGGAGGTAGCCAGAAAGGATGCTAGCATTATGCAAATACATAATATCAAATACCAAAACTTTTATAAAGGCCAATCATTACGAAGCATTGCTAACGAGGCTGGCCATAACTTCAGAACTGTTAGGAAATATGCTCAGGAAACTGATTTTAACCTACATGAAAGAGGAGAAAAAAGGGCCCCTTCCAAAATGTATCCAGTTAAACCAATTATTGATGTATTAGTATGGTGCCGATACATTTATCATTGTTGGTTATTTTACCTATATGTTTAAAAAATGCAGCTAATTGAAACATTCTCTTGTTATATTGACAAACATTTACACTTTAAGGAGACTATGATAATATCACTTAAAAGGAAGAATGGTTTATTTTGTAGAAGACTATAGGACTAAGTATGACATATAGCCTAATAATAGTAGAAATCTTGCCAG
>JAQVZQ010000393.1 GCA_028708095.1 Dysgonamonadaceae bacterium | reverse complement strand
AAGCCTTTTATAGCAAATTCATATGTGCCATCATAGCGAAGCTAACTACTGAGGAACCGGATGCGAGAAAGTCGCTCGTCCGGGTCTGTGGGGGAGCGGGGAGGTAACGAACCGCTCTACCTGGACAATGAAAATTTCAAATATCTCTAATGTGATTGAAATATGCGATGGTGAAATAGTAATGGGCGCTAACTATGTGTGCGCCTTTCCTAATTAAAAAATGTGCAGTTGTAAGGGTAGAATCTATGTGTCCGACTTTCTTTACGTTACAATCGCAGAACTATGACGGAGCAGGAGTTCCCTCTTTCCCAGGACAGCTTCACTATTGCGATATATATGGCTTAACCATTACTTATCAAGCAAAAGCACTGTGTGAGTGCAAACAACTAGAATATATATGCACTATGTGATAGTGCAGTGTGAATGAGCTAATATAATCATGGCAATCAATTAATCATTTTAATCATGGTTCAGACATTCTTTGCGTTACAAATGCGGTGTTGCAATATTAAAATATACTTGCTACTATTGAAATGTGAGAATAATACTATTTGATTAAAATTGTGGACTATGTTAATTAACAGTTAAACTAAAGCAAGTGATTAGTGGTGTTATTCAATGATTTAATTTGAAATAGTAAGCTTTAATGCACTGGGAAATCTTATAAATATTGATAAAATGTTTTTATTTGAAGTTTTTTTATCAGTTTGATAGTTAATTCGAGCTTACGAGAACTGCTTTTTTGAAGAGTTAGCGTATTAAATGAAAAATAATAATTAATATTCATTTATTAGTCAAAAGTTAATCATCTGTATATCAATATATTGAAATTGTAAAAAGAAAAGTTATCAACAATTACGAAAATAACGTTGTATTTTTTTGGTAGTTAAAGAAAAAATATTTAACATTGTATCAGGTTATCACAATCTATGCTGGTCCTCTTAGCAGCATGTTTTTTGATTTCCTATATTATTAATTTTTAAACTATATTTAAATGAAACATTTTAATTTCGGTTTTTTATGGGGGTTACGCAATGATGAATTCCCCGAAGTTTATAACCAACTAAGCTCTGTTATAGAGGTGGAGTCAGTTGAAGATGTAAACGTCAAAGCGTTTTTAGAAGGTGTTATTTCGCATTTAGACGAAGTTGATCTTGTAATGAAGATGCGTAATCCGCATCCTCTAACTGAAGTATTGGACAATCAAATTAGATTACGTAAAGACTATCTCGTATCATTACGAGGAAAGGTTAATGCAAGTTTGAAGTCGCCAATAGAAACAGAGAGGAAAGCAGCCAAAGTGCTGTTGAGGTGGATTAACAAACATTGCAAGAACATCTACACTCCATCCATTAATGTTTATAATCGTATGATTAAAAACATGATGACGGACTACAATCTTAGTTTAGATACGCAAGAAGCACTGAGTGATTTGGGCGTAAGTAATGTATGGGATTCAATTGTTGCGATTACGCAAGAGATTGATGCAAATCACAGTGTGCGCACTCGTGAAAAATCCGCTGATGTAAAAAAGGCTGCTGTCATTAGACGTAATGCGTATCATGCTTTGAAAATGTATCTCAGAGCAATTGAACTCGCACTATCTTTGGAGCAGCCAGGCGATCATTTCTATCTTGATTGCAGCAGGATAATTGATAATTATCTTGAACAGTATCGGACACGGTATCTCAGCAGAACAACACGCCGCAAGAATGCATCTGAAAAGGCAGAAGAGAACCAACCAGAAAATCATGAAAATGATAATCAAGATGGTGACACAACGCCAACAGACTCGCAGCCTGAAAGCGCAGGCACAAGTAGTATGTTTAATGTAATGACATTAGACGGTATGGATTCACACAATGGCTTAACGAGCAGAAGTTCGAATGGCGATGGTGTGATGAACAACAGTGTAACAAATGGTAAAGCAATTGATGGTAAAAAAGAAGAACCATCCACTGGGTCTGGAGCCTTCGTTAATGGCGATGCACAGAAACCCGAAAAAGCAATTGCAATGTACAATGTTACAAATAATGGAATTGATCAGGAGTCTTAAATGACAAACCATTATTGTTAGATCTCACTTTTATAAAGTTGATCTAAAGAACGCATAGGAGTTACTCTCTTATGACTATAACAGAAGAAGAAGACGACCTGTCGTGGTTGACATCATGACATCTGAAGAGGAGGTTTGTTTTCTTCTTTTTTTTTGACCGCCACCCCCCCCCTCCAGCTACCTCAAGGGGGAGTTGGGGAAGTGCAATAATCAATCATATCTGCTATTGCATCTTTAATTGACAATGTAACCGGAGCTTCCAGCTTCGATACTATTTTTTTAAAACCTTATTTGTATTTGTATTTAAACCTCAGTAACAACGAATCACTACCACCATCCCAACCTTATTAACCTTATTAGACTGATTATACATCCATGGATAATTATGGCAATAAATTAATTATTCAATCAAATGACGGAGCAGGAGTTCCATCTCTCCCAGGACATTGCTGAAAAGATGGTATCATGTGGTATCAATCCATAAGAGAGGAGTCTCGCGGTAACGTTGAAATTGCAGCGAAAAAGGGCAAAGCCCTTAAAGACCATAGCACTGGGCATCGCCCAGTGGATGTGTCGTGAGCTGCACCAAAGCTCTGAAAGAGCGCAAGATTTTTGATTGTAAACCTTAACTAATGGTCAATGCAGACAATGTAACCGGAGCTTCCAGCTTCGATACTATTTCTAAAAAACTTTATTTGTATTTCAATCTCAGTAAACCACATAAGCACATTTGGCTCAATAAAGTTGTAGATGGTGCATATACTTCTAATGATTACATTTATGATGCAAGTGAAAATTTAACAAAAGATTTAAACAAAAACATAACTGAAATAAAATATAATGTATTAAATTTGCCAAAGGTGGTAATATTTAGTAACGCCAATACAATTACTTACACCTACGATGGCGGGGGTAATAAGCTAAGCGTAGCTTACACCTCAGGTGGCACCACAGTTAAAACCGACTACGTAGGCAACAAAGTTTACAAAAACGGCACATTGAGCATGATGCATACCGAAGAAGGTTATATCACTTTTTCGGGAGCAACACCCACCTATCATTACTACCTGAAAGACCATCAAGGCAATAATCGGGTTGTAATGAATC
>JAQVZQ010000392.1 GCA_028708095.1 Dysgonamonadaceae bacterium | reverse complement strand
ATAGTAGGGTGTGGAGTGCAATTTAAATAATAACTATGAGAATACCTTTGAGTCATTTTTAGTAAATGATAGGAGAGACCATTCTTGAAAAAGACATGTCTTTGATGTGAAAATCTCGCAAGAAATTGTATGTGAGAGAAAAGGAAAAACATTTCTCAGATGTAAAGAAAGAAAATCGACTTGTTTTTGAGTTTGTGAGTATGAAAGATTAAGTGCAGCTAATTTTAAAAATGTTAGAAGGTAGGTGAATATTTAAGACGCATTCAGATATGGAATAATTTTATTTGTTTCGGAAGGGTAGTTAGAAGCATTGATGTAAAATCATTAAACAGAAATTACCATAAATAATATCGGTGTTTTTCAGCTACCTAAAGTACGTCTTCATTACTTATCCATTACATGATTATTATTGTTCTTTATAAAACAATCGATAAACATAAGGATATATTTCGCATGCAACACAAAGTCCAAATGCGGCTTCCAAAAATGAAAAAAGTCCAAGTATTGCAGCTAAACTTAATGATAGGAAATTATATCCGACTAACGAAGCAACTAAAATCGCACTACTTATTATTAGTCCAATTCGCGCAGCAAATATTTTAGGTCCAGCATTAATAAGTAATTCTTCAAGCGGCAATATTTTTATAATGTTTCGTGATGAAAAACCTATCGGGCTGAACTTCGACAGATTGCCACTACGCATTAGAAAGTCGATTGCCAAAAAAGCTGGAATAAACCATTGGTGTGTAAATACAAAAAGTATCAGTAACAAAACAGTAAATAATCCGTTCAACCTTGCTACTCGTTCATTGATTCTTTTATCTGAAATGGGGCATAGAGCATATGTTTTCATAATTGTGTGTTGTATATATAATTCAACCCTGACTTTCTCAATATGATTTTTTTATATGAAACTGTATTTGCAGGGATATCATTATTTTGATGGCATTATTAAATTACCTTCAAAATCATTATACGAATAACGTCGTTTTAAAGGTATAGTTCATACATTTGGGCTTAAAACAGACAAAGAATATAGTTTATTCAAGAATAACCCTAAAATAGACAGTCATATTTCAGGGTATATGCAGATGATTCAAACAAACAACAATTAATCCCTTAACAAATAAAATCCATACAAAATGTACAATCAATTTTCACAAGAGTTTTATTGGCTAATGCCAGTGCTTATTATTCTTATTATTTGGGAAGCAGTTTGGAAATTAATTGCGATGTGGAAAGCAGGACGCAATAACCACCTTGCTTGGTTTATTATTATTGCTATTATTAATACAGTAGGAATATTACCTATCATTTACCTATTAATGCAAAAAAACAAATAAAAAAATCACATTCAACCAACAATTCAACAAAATAATAACGCTTAAAGAGGGCTTTATACATGTTCATTTACTGATAATATATATGATAAAATACATAGTTTTTGATTTTGACGGCACCCTTGCTGATACTTTCGATGTAATAAAAAACATCGCTATGAGTGAGTATGATGAATATGATATCGATCTGGAATCGTTTAAGCATTTAGGGGCAAAAGAGATACTTAAAATGGTAAACATTCCTTCTTGGAAACTTCCGGGAATGATTCTTAATGTTACATCGAAATTAAGAAAAAACAAGGACATCAAACTGTTTCCAGGTAGTATTGATTTACTCAACAATCTAAATAAAAATTATAAGCTTGGTATTCTTTCAAGCAATTCGCAAGAGATAATCAATGATACATTGAAAAAATACAATATCGACAACTTGTTTGAATTTGTATATTCTGAAAGTTCACTATTTGGTAAACACTTAGTCTTAAAAACAATGTGTGCAAAATATAATATAAATCCTCACGAGGTGATTTATGTTGGAGATGAGGATAGAGATATTATAGCTGCAAAGAAAATCAAAATCAAAACCATAGCTGTAACTTGGGGTTTTAACTCAAAGGAAAAGCTAAGTAAAGAAAAACCAGATCTTATTGTTGATTCGCAAATGCAAATACTTGAAGAAATATCTCAAATTTAAGACTAACCACACACTGAATACAAACTTTTGAGACTTTAACACAAGTTGTTTAACTTAATACCTGCTAAGTTTGTAGTTGTTTGTTAGAGGATATACTAATCTTGACATTTTTAGTCTTTACTATAAAAAAACAAGTGCTTCGTCAAATGTGATGAGAAAATTTAATTTATAGTATCTCAATATGAAACTATTTATCAATGATGAAGAAATAACGATATTTCACGGAGCAACTGTCATAGATGCCATGAGGGCCTACTATGTGCAACACGACAAGAAAATGCCCTGCAAATTGCCAATTGTAACTGATGGCTATGGTAATAACGTTGCATTCGATGGTGAACTAACCGATGGAAATCATTTGTATATAAATAAATAAAAACAACAGAACAATGAAAACAAATTCGACCACACAAAAACTAATTTACGTTGTTTTCTTGCTG
The DNA here is from genome assembly GCA_028708095.1 of Dysgonamonadaceae bacterium. GTDB lineage: Bacteria > Bacteroidota > Bacteroidia > Bacteroidales > Dysgonomonadaceae > UBA2632. The sequence goes on along the minus strand of JAQVZQ010000392.1, from coordinate 704 downwards.
ACAACTTCTTTGTTGATAAGTTGCGGAACAAGTCGTAAAGTTGCAGAACTTCCAAAAGCAAAAACATTGGAAATTCTTGCTGTTAATGATATACATGCAGCACTTGATAATTTTCCCCGTCTTGCATTTATGGCTGATAGTTTACGGAATATTTATCCTGATTTACTACTTGTTTCGGGTGGTGACAACCAAACTGGTAATCCTGTAAATGATCAATATCCCGAAAAGGGAATGCCCATTATTGAATTGATGAATGCTTTGAACTTTGACATGTCGGCAGTAGGAAATCACGAGTTTGATTCACGATTGGCAGGTTTTGAACACATCACACATAAAGCCAACTTTGACTTTTTATGTGCCAATATAATATTGCCAAAAGAAGCTGATTTCCGCATAAAACCATATAAAATTATTGAAACTCCTGATGGAATTAAAATAGCCATTGTTTCTGTACTGCACATCAATAACACTGGAATACCTGACACACATCCCGACAATGTGAAGGGGGTTACATTCAAAGATCCCATTGAAATAGCCAATGATTATCTCTTTTTAAAAGACAGTTGTGATGTGTTTGTTATGCTCAATCATTTCGGATTTGAAAATGATGTAATGTTGGCCAAGCAACTACCAACGAATACCGTAGATGTGATTATAGGAGGTCACTCACACACCAAGATTGACAAAGAACGAATTTACAATGG
>JAQVZQ010000065.1 GCA_028708095.1 Dysgonamonadaceae bacterium | reverse complement strand
ACCAACCAGAGGATCATGAAAATGATAATCAAGGTGGGGAGACAACGCCAGATTCGCAGCCTGAACGCGCAGGCAGTAGTAGAACGTTTAATGTAATGACATTAGACGGTATGGATTCACACAATGACTTGAATGGCGAAAGCTTGAATGGCAATGGTGTGATGAGCAACGGTGTAACAAATGGTAAAGCAATTGATGGTAAAAAAGAAGAACCATCCACTGGCAATGGTCACTTTGGAAACGAAGAGGCAGTTAAACCAGAAAATGCGATTGTATTGTACGATGGTACAAGTAATGGAAGTGATCAGAAGTCTTAGTAGACAAACCATTATTGTTAGGTCTCACTTTTATAAAGTTGATCTAATGCGCGTATAAGAACTACTTACTCTTATAATATCTACAACAGAAGAAGAAAACGACTTGCCGTGGCTGACACTACGGATCCTTTAGAGGAGGTTTGTTTTCTTCTTTTTTTTTGTTTAACCCCAGACCCGTAATGCAGGCAATGTAATCGGAGCTTCTAGCTTCGATTTTATTTTTTGTATCATGTGTGTTTCTTTGTCATTCTGACCAGAGGGAAGAATCCGTTAGAAGACTATACAATGATTGAACGGATCCTTCATTGCATTACCAATGACATAATTTTGCAATATATTGTTCTTTAGGTGATTATATTTTTATGCCAGGCTTCCAGCCCTCTTTTGCTTCTATCTACCTGTTACCCAGGCCTCACAGCCTGGGCTGAATTATATCAGCCCTTCGGGCCTCACAGTAAATCAAACTTCTATGTCATTCCCTTCTTTTTGCCCAATAAAAAAATTGGGTGGGTTCTCAGGATGACACTAGCAATTGACAATTGACAGTTGACAATGAAAAAGTTATGATTGATGGTACAATGGTGAAATAGTAGGGGCGCTACCTATGTGTGCGCCCTTTCTAATAATAGATGTACAGTTGTAGTGGCGGACCTGTGTGTCCGCCATTTGTTCAAATATATTGTCACCCCTTGTGGGGTTATGAGTGCGATGAGGAATTGTGTGCTATAATAATTGCACCTCTTGCGAGGTTGAGATTGTGTAACGTACTAGGTGCTTAATGAATCGACAATATGCAATCACTCTGTCATTCTGACCAGAGGGAAGAATCTGTTAGAATACTATACAATGATTGAACGGATCCTTCATTACATTCAGGATGACAGTAACAATTGACAATTGACAGTTGAAATCACTTTGTCATTCTGACCAGCGGGAAGAATCTGTTAGAATACTCTGCAATGATTGAACAGATCCTTCATTGCATTCAGGATGACAGTAACAATTGACAATTGACAGTTGACAGTTGACAACGTGCTGTCTTTCAAATATTGCAAAGGTGATTGAAATATATGATGGTGAAATATCATCGAAAAGGGCAAAGCCCTTAAAGAACATAGCACTGGGCATCGCCCAGTGGAGGTATCGTGAGATGCATTTAAGCTCTGAAAGAGCGTAAGATTTTTGATTAAACCTTTAATTGATGGAAAATGCAAACAATGTAATCGGAGCTTCTAGCTTCGAGGTTATTTTTTGCGTTACAAACGCAGAACCATTAACCCCTCGTTGCAAACGAGGGGGAGTGGTGTAAACGTTGTGTAGTGGTAGATCACAGGTCAGAAGACCTACGCCAGCGAAGAAAATATGTCATTCTGACCAGAGGGAAGAATGTGTTAGAATACTCTGCAATGATTGAACGGATCCTTGATTGCATTCAGGATGACAGTAACAATTGACAATAGACAGTTGACAGTTGACAAAAGCCTGTCTTTCAAATATTGCAAAGGTGATTGAAATGTATGATGGTGAAATAGTAGGGGCGCTACCTGTGTGTGCGTCTTTTCAATTAAAACAGGATCATTTGTAGTGGCGGACCTGCGTGTCCGCCATATTTTGCGTTACATAAATGACGGAGCAGGAGCTCCCTCTCTCCTAGCACAAATCACAATTGTAATGTATATGTATGTATGGCTTTATCAACACTTTTATCAAATAAAAGCACTGTGTGAGTGCAAATAACTAGAATATATGCACTATGATAGTGCAATATGTATGAGCTAATATATAATCATGCCAATCAATTAATCATTTTAATCATAGTTCAGATATTTTTTATTGTAGAGGTTAACCTCGTGTACGCCTTTAAGTATATATACAACAAGAGAACAGCCACAAAACATTATTGTAACCATCATGCATATTTAACAATATAAAGTATCATAATAACACGCTTTAGTTGTATATTTGCAATATACTTACAAATAAACACTTAAAACAACATGATAATAAAATTTAGTGTTAGTAACTTTGGCTGTATCAAGGAGAAACAAACCCTATCGTTTGAAGCAGACAACTCCGACCACCTTGAAAGCTATTATGTGATCAAAATGGGTGGATTACGACTCTTAAAACTTGCTTTGATATATGGTGCAAATGCATCAGGGAAAACCACTGTATTGAAAGCACTTGATTTTTTAAGGGGTCTTGTGTTGTATCCTGAAAACAAAAAAACTGTCACATTAAACTATAAGCCATACCAATTTGATGACAACACGCCTAATGAGAACTCAACTTTATCTATTGATTTCATTCAGAATGATGTGAGATATTCCTATAATGTAGAATTTCAGAAAAATGCCATTGTAAATGAGTCTCTATATTTTGAAAGCCCCAAAAAAGCGAAGGTGTTTTCAAGAACAACTGACATGACAACTCAGTTTACCACAATAACCTTTGGTGGTAAAATAAAAACAGAAAAGACTTTTGTAAAGACACTTGAGTCGAACACACTATGGAACAATACGGTGCTCGGTGGTTTTTTGAAAACAAATATCGAGTTGCATGAATTGAAAGAAGCTACCGATTGGTTCAAGGAATATTTGAAACCAATGGTTCATAGTGAATCCAAATTAAAAGATTTTGTAAATAGAAATATCCACCCATCAAAAATATCAAAGGATGATATAATCAACATTCTTAAAAAAGCAGATTTCAATCTTTCTAATATTATTATAAAAAAAGAAGAAGTTGATGTTCCTGAAAACATAGTCGAGTTTTTTCAAAAAGAGCTTGGAGACTCTCATGAAGATGTAGTGGGCATCAAGAAAGGTAAAGTTCCTTTTGTGAATGTAGAGTTTGAACATACCGTAAATAACAGAAAATACATTCTCCCTTTTGATGATGAGTCACAAGGTACAAAAAGGTATTATGGTTTCTCTGGATTGCTAGCTATGTTAATCAAAACTCCAAGTGTGCTTCCGATAGATGAATTGGAGGCGTCGTTACATCCCGATCTTTACACTCACTTTATCCTTTCATTTGTTATGAATGCTGAATACTCGCAAGTGATTGCCACTACTCATAATAGAGAAATATTGGACAATAAAGACATTTTCAGAAATGATGCTATATGGTTTACCAATAAATCGGAAGACTGTGCCACTGATCTATATTCACTGGCTGATTTTGACAGTTCTGTTATTCGCGACACATCAAATATTCTGAATGCCTACAAAAGCGGTAAATTAGGAGGGACTCCCAATTTAGATGATTACTATTTAGATTTATAGCTATGAAAAAACACAAGGGCGTTAACCTAGAATTCAAAAAAACTTATGCTGTGGTGGTAGATGGTGAGACAGAAGGGTTCTACCTCCAGATGCTTATAAAACATGAAAGGAATAATAACAAATCGATTGTAAAGATTGACCCAAAGATTCCACAGAGAAAGAGACTAAAGGATCAGTATGATAAAGTAAAAGAGCTTGCAGAAAATTACACATTAGTGTATTGGATTGTCGATCTGGACACAATTATTAAAGAAACGAGAGAGGCTAGAAAAGGAGATAAAAAGCCCATGACAGAATTTATTGAGTATCGTAAATATATTGAAGAGAAAATTGACAATGTTATTATTTTAGTAAATAATCCCTGCCTTGAATATTGGTTTTTACTCCACTTTGAAAACATTTACAAGAGGTTTAATAATTGTGCATCAGCAGAAAGAGATTTGAAGAAATACTTACATGATTATAATAAAAATAAAAAGTATTTCACGAAGCAAAATAATGATATTTATAAGAGACTAATGCCTTATCAAGAAACTGCAATTAAAAATGCACGGGCAACAGGCAAATTCTCCAACAGTAACCCTAAAGATACCATTTGCGAAATGCCTCAATTAATATTAAAGCTAAAAGTGTTGCTGAATTAAAATGATAAAACATTAATTATGTATTTGAAATATGCAATGGTGAAATAGCAGCAAAAAAAGGGCAAAGCCCTTAAAGAACATAGCACTGGGCATCCTATGTTTTGCATCATGTGTGTTTCAACAACTCTTATCGAAACACGGGAGACAACTTTTGCGGTAGCGGTGAAATCACTCTGTCATTCTGACCAGAGGGAAGAATCTGTTAGAAGACTATACAATGTTTGAACGGATCCTTCATTGCATTCAGGATGAAATGAATAATTGACAATTGACAGTTGACAGTTGACAACGTGCTGTCTTTCAAATATTGCAAATATGATTGAAATATATGATGGTGAAATATCATCGAAAAGGGCAAAGCCCTTAAAGAACTTAGCACTGGGCATCGCCCAGTGGAGGTATCGTGAGATGCATTTAAGCTCTGAAAGAGCGTAAGATTTTTGATTAAATCCTTAGTTGATGGATTATGCAGATAATGTAATCGGAGCTTCTAGCTTCGAGGTTATTTTTTGCGTTACAAACGCAGAACCATTAACCCCTCGTTGCAAACGAGGGGGAGTGGTGTAAAGGCTCTGTGGTAGATAGGTTACATATCAGAAGACCTGCGCCAGCGGAGAGACAACCTATAGGAGCGTCTTGGTTAATCAATTGAAAATGCTTCATTGTTGAACAACTGTAGAGACGTCGATTTATCGCGTCTCGATGGAACAGGTAATCAATTAATTATTTTAATCATGTCTATCCCAATTCATCCTTTTAATCATAGTTCAGACAATTTAATTGCCAACAATATAGAGCAAAAAAAAATCTCGACTAACTCCGAATATTTCTATTCTTCGTTAATCGAGAAATTGATCAAAAGTCTGTAAACAAAATCCAAACTGTTATTACAACTGTTATAAACTTGTTTAAAGCTCGCATAAGACCTACTAATCTATATGCTACAACAGAAGAAGAAAACGATCAATTCGCATTTGACACTACGAATTTTAGCGATGTTTTGCGCTTCTATTATTTCGCTGATTAAAACTAAGTTCTAATCGTATATTTTAAAAAAGCACTGTTATTAAAAATAACAACCTTAGGTTAATTTTAAAATTAGCACAGTGATTAATTGAATTAAAGTGAATACTCGAATTTAAGTGAATAGTTTAAATAAACTTGAATTAAAATGAATACTTGAATTAAACTTCACACACGGATTATATCCGTTAAAAAAGTTACCCTAATAACAGTGCTTATTATATTAAATCGTTTAAAGAGCGATTTGTGAAGAGGGAATGAAAAGTAATGTGCCAAGAAAGTGAAACCGTTTGTAGCCCGATAAGTGATCCGTCTTTGATGACGAATTGCTGTAAATATAAATTCTTTAGTTGAATGTCTTGAGGGAGACGATTTGTATTAATTATTTTTGCTTTCGGGTTGATTTGAATGTTTTCAAATAATGTTTTGCTTGTTTTACTCTTGCCTTTTTAGCCTTCTTTCATTTTCTCTTTCACGATAGTCGATAACACGAGGTGGTTATTAATACTTCAGATAATCTGGTTGTACCTTGTTATCGCCTAAATGATGCTGAGGTCCCTCAACCTGTTGCATCGTACTATTACAACGTAATAGTTGCTGAATTGTTTTCTAATTTGTAATGTTTAACTATGTATGAAGACACCTCTTCATTTTCATAATGTATGACAATGTGGGTTTTATTCCATTTGTGGACACAAAAGTAAGAAACATTTTGAATACTACAAAACATTTTTGTAGAATAATTGAAGAAAAAGGGAAGATTTAACAAATTATTCGGAAATAAGTTGTGAATAATGAGGAATTGGTTTGAATAATTGACACTTCGATTACGAGGACAGTTAATTAATGGACAATAGACAGTTGACAACGAAAAAGTGAACAAAAACAGAGAGAGTGAATTGAACAACCGTAGAGACGTCGATTTATCGCGTCTCGGTGAGAAAGAGCTGAATGGCTAAATTTCATTGCCATTTCGAACGTATGTGAGAAATACATTAGACTATTACTGACGAGATACTTCACTGCGTTGTGTATGACAAAGACTATTAAACAGATTCTTCGTTTCACCACCAATGACATAATTTTGCAATATATTGTTCTTTACGTGCTTATATTTTTATGCCAGGCTTTCAGCCCTCTTTTGCTTCTATCTGCCTGTTACCCAGGCCTGACAGCCTGGGCTGAATTATGGCAGCCCTTCGGGCCTTTAAATAACATGAAATTCGTTGTGATTTTCTTTTAATTGGAAGGGTTGTTGATACTCAACATTCACCTTGCTAATATATAATGTCACCTCTTGCGAGGTTATGGTTGATGTATCATACTGGCTGCTATAATAATAACGCCCCTTGTGGGGTTGTGGGTGCAATATTCTAATATACCTACTACAGTTTAGGTTTATGCTCTGCCGCTTGCGCCGATTGCAATCGATGTGCTGCGTTAACATGCCTTTTGACTGCCCCCCAGCCCCCTAAAGGGGGAGCAAGGCAGTGCTATCTTTTACCATCCCGCTACTGCTTTGCAAGGCAGTCTCTAAAGCCCCCTTTCCCGCAATGCTGACGGGACAGGTAGGGGGTTGGGCGGTTAGACTTAATCAATTGACAATGGACAAGTGACAGTTGACAACGACTGTCTTTGAAATATTGCAAAGGTGATTGAAATGTGTGATGGTAAAATAATAGCAAAAAAGGGCAAAGCCCTTGAAGAACATAGCACTGGGCATCGCCCAGTGGATAGATTGAGAGATGAAGTTAAGCTCTAAGAGCGTAAGATTTTTCATCAAACCCTTAATATAATGGACAATGCAGACAATGTATTCGGAGCTTCTAGCTTCGAGATTATATTTTGCGTTACAAACGTTCACCCTGTGGAATAAAATCGTTGATTTTAATGCAAAGCATTATTCCATAGGGTAAACCATGAACCCCTAATTGCAAACGAGGGAAAGTGGCGCAAACGATGAGCAGTAGATGGACACAGGTCTGGAGACCTGCGCCAGCCAATAGATTGCAGAGTCTCTTTTAGGGGAGCAACCGTAGAGACGTCGATTTATTGCGTCTCGATGGAAAGGGCAATCAATTAATCATTTAATGTTCAGACCTTCTTTGCGTTACAAACCTCCCCTACCTCATCGCAATCACTTCTATTTCAATATCGGCATTCTTGGGTAGTGCTTTGACAGCAACAGCTGAGCGGGCGGGGAATGTGCCTGTGAACATGGTGGCATACACCTCGTTCATGTCTGCAAAATTTGCCATATCGGTAAGGAAAACGGTTGTTTTGACTACATTATCCAATGTCATATCTGCCTCCTTGAGGATGGAGGTGATGTTTTTGAATATTTGCAAGGTTTGTCCTTTTATTCCACCTGTGGCAAACTCCCCAGTTTTTGCATCAATGGGCAATTGACCCGATACAAATACATGACCGTTTACTTCTATTCCTTGGCTATATGGCCCAATTGCTGCGGGGGTGCTAGTTGTTGAAAGTTCTTTTTTCATTATTTGTTGTTCCGTTTTTAATTATTGCTTGTTCCGTTTTTCATTGTTTTCTCTATTAATGGTTCGTTGCTTTCCGAATTATCAAACACCTGTATCTTGACACTTTTATTTTTTGCAAATTCTTTAAAATCTGAGTTATGTTGCAATTTATTGAAATCACTCATAATCAGATTGAAGCATTCATTTATTTGTGCTGGTGTAACAGTTGCCTCATCAAACCAAAATAGTTCGTTTTGAACAATAAGCGTTTCATCAGTGTCTTGCGATATTCTCAGATTCTCATGAGCCCATGTGTGCCCAGACTGAATCTCATGAATCCCTTCTTTCATTTTATCTCTAAACTTTAGATAAATCATGTCTAACATATTAAATTGACTTAGACCAGATCTTATGCCTAACACTCCAAAAAAAAGAAAATAAAGGAGAAGTTTAGATAGCTGCATATCCTCAAAGACAAGACGGCTATCTATTAAAAACAAAGTAATGGCAAAAAGAAAGCCCCAATAAACTGAACCGTGTAGAAAAACATAAAGCCACTTTTTCTTTCTGCGCTTTTCCCACTGTGAGTCAAATTTACCTTCATTCATGAGCGAATTGTTTGGAATAATATTGTCTTTATTGGGTCCTTTGCCTTATCACTTCATACAGCATCACACCAGCTGCAACCGATACATTGAGCGATTGGATAGTTCCAAATATAGGGATTTTCACCAAGTCGTCGCATATTTTCAATAACTCTGGAGCAATACCTACATCCTCGCCACCCATCAATATGGCAACAGGGTCGGTGAGGGTGGAGCTGGTGTAGTTCTCAGCTGCTTTTTCGGTGGCAGCTACTACTTTTATTCCACTATTTCTCAAAAACTGAACAGTATCCCTCATATTCAACTCCCTACAAACAGGAATTGTGTGCAATGCTCCTGCCGATGTTTTCACAGCATCAGCACTCACTCTCACACTACCACGAGCAGGTATCACAATGGCATCCACTCCCGCTACTTCGCAAGTGCGCGCAATGGCACCAAAGTTTCTTACATCGGTTATTCCATCCAGTATAACGATGAAGGGATTTTTGCCCTCCTCGTAGAGTCTGGGGACGATGTCCTCAATCTTTTGATAGGTAACGGCCGACATAAAGGCAACTACGCCTTGATGATTCTTCTTTGTGATGCGATCGATACGCTCGAGCGGCACTTTTTGAACAGGTATTTCGTGGAGTATTAAGACCTCTTGCAGTTCACGAAACAGTTCGCCCTGAAGCTCTCTTTTTACCAATACTCTGTCAACGTCTTTCCCAGCTTCTACAGCTTCGATAACTGCGCGAATACCAAAGATCATTTCTTTGGCATTCAAACTTAATTTATTGTTATTATACATAGGCTTTCAACATTACCCTCGCATTTTCAAGAGCTTGCACCGTGGTTTCTGCACCACTCAACATACTGGCTATCTCTTCTACTCGCTCGGGCATGGTTAGTTTTTTTATGGATGTAGTTGTGGCATCCGTTAATTCTTTTTTATACACATGGTAGTGGGCGCTTCCCTTTGCTGCTATTTGTGGCAGGTGGGTGATGGCAACTACTTGCATTTTGTGGCTCAACTGCTGCATGATGATTCCCATTTTATCTGCTATCTCTCCCGATGTTCCTGTGTCTACCTCATCAAATATGATTGTTGCCAAGGCTGTAGCATCAGCAACTAGGGATTTGAGTGCAAGCATCAAACGAGAAATCTCACCGCCCGATGCAATTTGTGCAATGGGTTGCAGTTGGGTGTTTTTGTTGGCAGAAAATAGAAAGCTGATGGTATCTTTGCCGGTAGCATCGAGCTCTTTTTTGTCTGTGAAGTTTATTTTGAAACGTGCATTGGGTATGCCTAAGTAAACCAATTTATTCTCTATCTCCTTTTCGGTGGCTGAGACTGATGCCTTTCGTTGTTCACTTAATCGATCACCTTCAGCATATACCGCTTTCTTCTTTTCTGCGAATTCTTTTTCCAATCGTTCAATGCGTTCATCCAATGAGCCGATGTTTTGAAGTTTCAGCGTTATATCTTCAAGGATGTCAATCAATTCTTTGACAGTAATCACTGAATGTTTTTGTTGCAAACTGTATATTGTGCTCAGTCTGTCTTCGATTATTTGTTGTCGGTTGGGGTCAAAGTCAACACCTTCGAAAGCCCTTTCGGCTTCTTGTCGCAAATCTTTCAGGTCGATATATGCCGATTCAATTCTCTCTACAAAGCTTTGCGAATAAGTTGAGGTAGCAGCGAAACGTTGTAACGACTTAGCCGATTCGAGTGCTGTGCGCAAACCCGATTCCACACTTTGCTCATCTTCCGATAATACATTGGTGAGTTTGTATAGGGCTGACTTGATCTCTTCGGAGTGGGTGATTGCTTCAAGTTCTGCTTCCAATGTTTCTTGCTCGTCTTCTACGAGGTGTGCCTCAGTTAGGTTGTCAAATTGGAATTGTAAATAATCTTGCTCTTCTTTGTTCTTTTGTGCTAGTTGATGCAGGTCTGATAGTTCTTTTTCTGCTTTTCTATATGACTTGTAAAAGGATTTGTACTTCTCTTTTATTGCTGCTGTTTTGGCTATCGAATCGACCAAGGTTAATTGAAACAAACTATCATTAAGTGACAGGTTTTCATGTTGTGAATGTATGTCGATAAGCCTTTCGCCTAATATTTTAAGGTCTTGCAAATATACGGGCGAGTCGTTTACAAATGCGCGCGACTTTCCACTTGCCCATATTTCTCTTCTGATGATACACAGATCGCCATCGTACACCCAGTCTTTATTTTCAAAAAGTGATTGTAGGTCATAAATAGCTATATTGAACACTCCTTCGATGGTACATTTAGCGGCATCTTGTTTGATAAACTTGCTTTCGGCACGTTCTCCTAATATCAATGATAGTGCCCCCAATATAATTGATTTACCTGCTCCGGTTTCGCCCGTTACAACAGAGAAACCCTTATCGAACTCCACTTTCAGCTCGTCAATCAGTGCATAGTTTTGTATAAAGAGTGTTTTTAGCATATCAATGGGTTAGTTTTGTATCAATAATATGAAACAGGGGTATGCGCTGAAAATTCAATTACCTTACTTTCACCTCCTCAATCCCTTGAAGGGGACTTAGGCTGGGTGTTTCAGGGCGGCATCAAACAATTGATTTATAAAACTTCAACTCTCCCCTCAATTGTTCAACGTCCGATTGAAGTTCACGCACTTGTTGCAGCATATGGTGCAAGGCTTCGATGCCTTCCATATTTATCTCTAGCTCGTAGTGCCACCTAACAAATTGTTCAATCTCTTGCAGATAATCGTATTCTATGTACCTGTCATCCTCTTCAATCACAATCTCTATCAAGCCTGAACTCTGTAGTTGATCTAAAAATGTCTCTTCAACTTGATAGATTTGCAAACACTCTGTGTATGTTATCTTCTTTACGCTCATCATTTGTTCAAGTTTGATAATTCAGTAAATAGTTCTTTTTCCTTATCAGTCAGCTTTTCTGGTAATTTCACTTTGACTGTTACGTATAAATCGCCAAATTGCCCATCCTTTTTATAAATGGGGAAGCCTTTGCCTCGCAATCGCACGATGGTGTCTTGTTGTGTGTTTTGTTTTACTGGAAACTTCACCTTTCCTGTCAAGGTACCTATCATAATTTCGCCACCCAGTATAGCTGTGTATAGATCAATTTCTATTTGTTTGTACAAATCATGACCTTTACGTTTGAAGACGGGATCTTCTGCAATCTTAAATGTAATGTATAGGTCGCCACTGGGACCATTGTTAACACCTGGCTGCCCGTACCCTTTTAGTCTAATTTTTTGTCCGTCACTCACTCCTGCAGGAATAGTGATACGCACATTCTTCCCATTAATTGTGAGGGTTTGTTGGTGCGTTTGCATTGCTTGTAGCAAGGTGAGCTCCAACTCGGCATTGTAGTCCTGCCCTTTAAATCGGGTACGTCCACGTGATTGTTGAGAAAAACCACCACCAAACATAGAGTGGAAGAAATCTGAAAAGTCATCGCCACCAAATTCTTCTCCCGTGCCAGAATAATATGATTGAGAACCTTGACCTTGGTATTGTTGTTGCGATTGCTGTGCACGTTGTGCTTTTTCAAACTCCTCGCCATGTTTCCAATCCTTTCCGTACTTATCGTACTTCTTTCTTTTTTCAGGATCACCCAATACCTCGTTGGCTTCGTTTATTTCTTGAAACTTCCTTTCGGCATCCTTGTTGTTGGGATTTAAATCGGGATGATGTTTCCGTGCAAGTTTACGATAGGCTTTCTTTACCTCATCGGTGGTAGCGCTTTTGCTTATTCCCAGCACATTGTAATAATCGATGTATGCCATTAATCAACTTTTTAATATAACTCCTTTGATTTCAATAATCTTAAATCATCTTCTGATTTCATTAATACAATATCAGTTACATTATCTATCCCTAGCACCCTCACCCATAAGAACTCGATAGTTCCAAAAATGACTTGATCAACTGATGCAAAAGCTTCGAAACCCTCTTCACCTGTTTCTTTAACAGGTATCAAAAGATATGAAGGAAGTGTGCATATAAAATCCCTGGTTTCACAATCATCCAAAATATCCAATACTTTTGGGTCGAATGTTTTTATCACATTCCCTAGGCTAGGCAAAGATGGCAATTGATCCATAAAAGGAAAATCATTGTCATCCTCTGTTTTAGATAAATAAGGAAATTCAGTACTAATATCCTCATAATTATTCAACATAGCTATTTGTTTTCTGATATCTTCACGATAAACCTCTAATTGCTCTGTTGATAGACTGTGTATTTTATCTCTTCTCATTTGATATATATTATTTTTTCACTACAAATTTAATAAAATATAATTGGCTTTCATAGAATGAGTGAAATATTGTGGTAGTTATGACAATTAATTGAAAATTGAGAATGAGAGAAAAGTAGTAAGGGGAAAAGTGAACAGTAAATAGTGAGCAGTGAACAGGTGAAATATGACAATTGTTAACAATGGGGAGGGCAATGAAATTTCAAATATTGTAATGGTGATTTTTGTGTGAGGCCGCTCGCGGCCGATTTGCAATCGGTGTGCTGCGCAGGAATCAATGAACAATGGACAATTATTAATGTTAACATAACAATTCTACAATAATTCGTTTGTATTTCAAAAACCTTATTTGTATTTCAATTTAAATAACCTAGAATGCATTGAACCCATACGAAGGTTCTGTAGTTCTCCCTAATATATCTCCATGGGTTAGTCACCCATGGCTATTCACGTTTAACCACTTTGTGGTTGGAGGTTTTTTCAATGGATAATTGACAATGGACAGTTGACAATTAAAAATTTTAAAACATCACTGTAATCAGTAACTTTGTTTCCTCACATTTTGGCAATTAGAAATCACCACTTATAAAGTTAAAAATAAAAAAGAGTCTTCATCTTTGTAAAAATCAAAATACAAAAGAGATGAAGACTCAAACACA
>JAQVZQ010000391.1 GCA_028708095.1 Dysgonamonadaceae bacterium | reverse complement strand
CAAGAGATTTTTCCATAAAATCTGTACTTGTGTCTGCCTTACTATCAGGATAATTATTTTTCACATAATCCGAAAGCTTCGCGCCCATCCCGCCACTACCCATATACGGCGGGTTTGTCACCACCACATCATATTTCTGATGCAGCAGGCGGCGGAAGTTCCATGTATTCAGTTTTATCTCAAAGTTGATATCCTCAAAATCCATTTGCCCTGTGATTTGGACAGGCATATCCTCCAGCTCGTCCACCTTCACAAGTGAGCCATACTCCATGCCGTCCTCATAGCCCTGCGGCGAATACACCTGTGGCTGCGGCACATCCTCCCGCCGAAAAAAGCGGCGGTTGTAGGACCTGGCCTTCATCATCAGCGCAAAGTAAGCAAGCTGGCAGGCGCGTTCGTCAATGTCCAGCCCATAAATATTGTTATCGAGTATCAAGTCGGGAATATCCCGTTCGGAATAGCCCTGACTGAGATAGATTTGATACAGCACATCAAAGGCATACACCAAAATATGGCCGCTGCCCATGCAAGGGTCAAGAATTCTCATATTAAGTATTTCACTAATCGATTTTATTTCGTCAAACTTAATGGTGTTTTTACATATACTTTCAACAATATGCTTAGGGGTACTCACAGCTCCTTGTGATTTAATATACTCTTCTTTAAGCATTTCTTTTACGTCATCTGAAGCTATCAAAAGCTGCTTAGCTAGAAACTGTTCATAAATATTCGCGATAACTCTAACTGGAATAACATCAAATTTATAAGGTGATGGATAGTACAGATTGTCAATAAAGTTTTCAAAGACTTTGTCATCGATGATTAGATCATTAAGTTTATTATCACGTTCAAAAAGTGCACCATCATAATGTTCGTAAAAATCCATATAACAGCTCTCACTAAAATACTTCCAAAACCCATTACTTAAGAAGTACTTCAATTTAGCTTCTTCTATTCCTCTTGATTCGCATACTCTTAAAAAGATAATTCTATCCATTATTACCTGGACATAGTAATTTAATAAAGTATGATTATCACCAATGGTTTTTTTGTTATTTTCTAAAATATTTTTTGCAAGAACTATCCTAAACTCCGAAATCAATTCTGTAAAATACTCATCAAGTCTATCTTTTCCCTCCACACGTTCTTGCTCATAGATTTCTATAAGCCGACCACTGAAAACTTTTGTTTTCAATAAATGGTCATCTAAAATATCAAAATTATCTATATACTGATCTATTGTCAAATAAATCCTACCTAAATTGGCTTCTTGTTCAACGCAAGGGATAAATCCACAATCATAAATACCTAATTCTTCAAAATTCGATACAAAGGCACATGGCACTTCAGCAGACCAGCCATAAGACCTTATTTGAAAGGCTACTTTCGAATCATTTAAAATACTTGTTTTTAAATCTTTTGCATCAATAAATGTTTTAATTATAGAACCATTTACTAAAGTATAATCAGGCCTGCTATGGGTCGATTCTATTTCTGCTAATTTACCCATATGCTTTTTCGATAGTTTTTTTTCTTGAATTACTTCATTAGTGTTTTTTATATCCCACCCAAATATCCTCAAAAAATCATTTAACCAACCTCTGATTGTCTCCTCGCTAATATTTTCCTTTTTAGCATTTTCTTTTTCAAGCTTGTACTTTTCAAGTAAAGAAATCAATTGTGTTTTCCTAATCTCTTTATCCATAACTATCTCCTTATCCATAATAATTTTTTTAGTTAGTATCTTTATCGTCTGTATATTCCAGGATATCACCTATATCACACTCTAAATATTTACAAATTTTCCCTAAAACATCCATTGTAACGTTTTGATTCTTACTTAGACGAGCTAAAGTTGATGGCGTAATTTGAATTGCATCTCGCAGTGCAGTCTTATTCATATTCTTATCAATAAGTATTTTCCAAAGTTTATTATAAGAAAAAGCCATTTTTATCCTCCTCAGAACTATAAATACATTTAACTATATATTATATACTCTTAATTGTATCATATATCTCTTTTCATAAATAGTGTTTTTTCTTAATTTATATTATCAATCTTATATCTATCCTGTCTACTCAACCTTCATCAAAACAGCTGTTATCTATCCTATATACTCGACCTTGCGACTTTTATCTTCCTACCAATAATAAAAATAAGGGCTTCCTGACATGAGCGCTTTCAGCAAAGCTGCCGAAAACAAGACTCATAGTCTAGAAACCCTTTATTTATAAGCTTTCTCTATTCAACTATTCTTCAACCCTAGACATCTAACCTGGCCACTCAAGGTGCCCCATCCAAGGAAACACGCCCAAAGAAAAAACCCCCGCAGGTGAGGTTTGTTTTTGATACTCTGCCTGCGGAGGTTGATTTGGTGTTTATTTAGTTTGTGAAATTAGCTTGGGTTTTGTGTTGGCTAAGTTAATGATGTTGATGTGTGCTTTGTTCACTTATGCTATCTAAGTGTTGGGTAGTTACCAACTACGAATTTCCATATAGCCTCATCCCAACCAGTAAATGGTGTTTCTGTTTGCATTTCATCTGTTGGTTTTCCGACACCTTTACCTTCGTCAGATTGACCAGTCTTTTCAGAATCATAATAGCTTGAATTTATAGCACCTTTGTTCTCACCAACTAAACCACCTGCATTGGTTCCGCTACCTGTTACTTTACCTGCAGCGTAGCAATTCTCTATAGCTTTCTGATTTAAACCTACAAGGCCACCTACACGTCCATTGGTTGTTACTGTGACTGAAGCTAGGGAGTAGCTATTAGTTACTTTAACTTCTGGATTCGAGTCCACACTACCTACCAGTCCACCTACAATATCAGTACCATTAACAGTTCCTGATGTATAACTGCTAGTTATTGTACCAAAAGACTGTCGCCCAACTAAGCCACCAACATAGTCTTTACCATTAACTGTACCTACTACATTACAACTTGTTATTGTTCCATTATTAAAATAACCAACAAGGCCACCCACATATTTATTTCCTTCAACTTTTACTGTTATCAGACTAATATTCTCTAAGACTGATCCGAAAGTTATATATCCAAAAAGGCCTTGTTCTTCTGCATCTGGGCGATTAATAGTTAAATTTTGAATTTCATGCTTTTGACCATCATAACGTCCTTTGAATGGTTGAAGATCTGAACTTCCTATTGGAATCCAACCTTCACCAGTACTATAAGT
>JAQVZQ010000390.1 GCA_028708095.1 Dysgonamonadaceae bacterium | reverse complement strand
TGTCTGACGGCCATGTCTTACTGGAAGGAGTGCCAGGATTGGCAAAAACTTTAGCTATAAAAACTTTAGCCCAGTTGATTGATGCTAGTATAATAGGGTTCAATTTACTCCAGACTTACTACCAGCCGACGTTATAGGTACAATGATATACAGTCCTCGTAATGAGGAGTTCTCTGTTAAACATGGACCTGTATTTGCAAATTTTGTTTTGGCAGATGAGATTAACCGTGCACCAGCAAAAGTGCAAAGTGCTCTTTTAGAAGCAATGCAAGAACGCCAGGTTACTATTGGAGAAAGCACTTACAAATTACCTGTTCCTTTTTTAGTAATGGCAACACAAAACCCTATTGAGCAGGAAGGTACATATCCTTTACCAGAGGCACAAGTTGACCGTTTTATGCTAAAAGTGGTTGTAAACTACCCTTCAAAGGAAGAGGAAAAAAAGATTATAAAGCAAAATATTTTTGAGCCTATAACAATTGATAATCCAGTGGTGAATGCCAAAGAGATTTTAGATGCACGCAAAGTTGTTAGACAGGTATATCTGGATGAGAAAATTGAGCAATACATTGTTGATATCGTTTTTGCAACACGCTACCCAGAGCAATACAATCTTCCTGACTTTAAGGAGATGATTGGTTTTGGAGCTTCTCCCAGAGCATCAATTAACTTGGCTTTAGCTGCACGTTCATACGCTTTCATCAAGAAGCGTGGATATGTTGTGCCCGAAGATATACGAGCAGTATGTCATGACGTAATGCGTCATCGTATTGGTCTTACATACGAGGCTGAAGCAAACAACGTTTCCTCAGAAGAAATCATAA
The DNA here is from genome assembly GCA_028708095.1 of Dysgonamonadaceae bacterium. Classification (GTDB taxonomy): domain Bacteria; phylum Bacteroidota; class Bacteroidia; order Bacteroidales; family Dysgonomonadaceae; genus UBA2632. The sequence continues at coordinate 2,376 of JAQVZQ010000390.1, read as the reverse complement.
GCGAGATATTGAATAAAATAGAGGTGCCTTAATTGTTGAACTAAAAAACTTTAAATAAATTATTTGGAATAGTTTGGAATAAAAAGCGCCAATCTTAAACTTATGGAAACAACCGACTTATTAAAAAAAGTACGACGCATTGAAATTAAAACACGGGGACTTTCACGAAATATTTTTGCGGGAGAATATCACTCTGCGTTTAAAGGACGTGGTATGGCGTTTTCAGAAGTACGTGAATATACTTACGGTGACGATATGCGCGATATAGATTGGAATGTTACAGCACGTTATAACAAGCCTTACGTAAAAGTATTTGAAGAGGAACGCGAACTCACTGTTATGTTGCTTATTGATGTTTCAGAAAGTTTGAGTTTTGGAACTTCTACGATGATTAAGAGAAGCATGGTTGCTGAAATTGCTGCTACGTTAGCATTCTCGGCAATACAAAATAACGATAAAATAGGGGTCATCTTCTTTTCTGATAAAATAGAAAAGTTTGTTCCTCCCAAGAAGGGTCGCAAACATATCTTATACATTATACGTGAAATACTTAGTTTTAAACCCGAAAATAATCAAACTGATATAAATTTAGCGTTGCGCTATTTGACTAATGCTATTAAAAAACGTTGTACTGCTTTTGTGTTATCAGATTTTATTGATACATCCGATTATAAACAGGCTTTAAAAATTGCCAATCGAAAACATGATTTAGTCTCTATCCAAGTATATGATAAATTGAGCACAGAATTAAAACCGTTGGGTCTGATGAAAATAAATGATCCTGAAACAGGCGAAGATCAGTGGATTGATACTTCATCAAAAAAAGTACGCAATATTTATCGTAATTGGTGGATCGAACAACAAAAAAACATGAATCTTGCTTTTAAACAAAGCAGTGTTGATAGTATTTCGGTTTCAACAGATGATGATTATGTAAAATCGTTGCTTATGCTATTTCAACAAAGAAATTAATTAACAACTGATTGAAAAACAGGTAAATAAATTGATAAAAGATATAAACATATTCTTCAGTTTTGGTATAAAAATAATGTTTGTCACATTATTTTCTTTGCTAAGCATGTTTTCTATTCAAGCTCAAAAGGCGTCTGCTCAGGCTACAATTCAACCTTCTGAAATTTTAATAGGAGAACAAGCGCTCATCAATCTACAAGTTATTGCTCCCAAAGAAAAGGAGATTTTCTTTCCTGTATATGATAATTACATCGTAGAGGGATTAGAGGTGCTATCTATGGGAAATGCAGATACGACAATTGTTGACAACGTGAGAACGATTAATATGAAGTATTTGGTTACTTCTTTTGATTCTACACTTTATTTTGTCCCTTCAATGCCCATTTCTGATGGAGTAGATACTTTGTTTTCAAATTCATTTGGATTAAAAGTGATTGCTCCCGAATTAAAAGATTCAACTGTAGCATATCTTGACAGGATGAATGCTGGGGAAACAGACTCAATAGACTTTAAAGAACTGCAACTAAATGATATAAAGCCTATTCAAAAAGCTCCTTTTTCATGGAAAGATTTCTTGGGCTTACTTTGGATACCATTGATTATCCTTTTGTTGTTAGCAATAATTGGCACCATTATTTATTTTATAATTAGAAAGAACAAGAAAGGGTACTTCTTCACTCCACCACCGGTACTGCCCGCTCATATAAGAGCGATGAAGAGTCTTGATAAAATAAAAGATGAGAAAATTTGGCAGCAAGATAGATACAAAGAGTTTTACACTCAAGTTTCGGATGTTTTGCGCAGATATATCAATGAAAGATATGGAGTCAATTCATTGGAAATGACGTCGGGAGAGATATTAAATAAAATAAGAACTAAATCGGATGAGGATTCAATTTATGAGAATTTGAAACAAGTCCTTTCAACTGCTGATTTAGTGAAGTTCGCCAAATACAAACCCTTTATTGATGAAAATGATTTAAGTTTAATGAACGCATATTTCTTTGTAAATCAAACCAAAGAAGACGAACCTTTACCAGATAAAATGGATGAAGATGATTTAAATGGAGTGGACAAAACTTTATCTGAAGAGAATTAATTATGGAATTTACCCATCCTAAATATTTTTTCCTGCTATTGTTACTTATCCCACTTATTGCGTGGTATGTAATAAAGCTATCTCGAATGCAAGCGTCTTTTCGATTAGCGTCCAATCATGCTTTCCGAAAAATGCCACGCTCACTGAAAGTTTATTTGCGTCATTTGCCTTTTGTTTTGAGGATTGCAACGTTGTCTTTATTGATTGTTGTTTTGGCACGACCACATTCCGTTAATAAATGGCAAACAACAGAGTCAAAAGGAATTGATATTGTCTTAGCAGTTGATATTTCAGGTTCGATGCTT
>JAQVZQ010000389.1 GCA_028708095.1 Dysgonamonadaceae bacterium | reverse complement strand
TCAATGCCGGGCTAGCCGAGTGCCTGGCAGAATTCTATGAAAAGAGGTTGTCTACGGGGACTGCAGCTGCGGTCCCTCTGTTTGTTAAAATCTAATGAAATTAAATCTGTGAAGTGAAGTTTCAATGTTCCTTCTTATCTGGAATTTATTCGCTGTTTTGCTGATATGTTTGTGCCGTCTGGATTTTATTTTGCTGTTTTCTCACGCTACTGGCTGATTTTTATCTGCAGTTTAGCCTGCTATTAATTTGCTGTTCAACAGTCATACGCCGCAATATACTGCGCCTCACTTCTGCCAACGCTTGATGTGGGGAGCGTTTCGGCCGGAATCCATACGAGTTTGGGCAAAAGTCAGCCTCAAAGATCGCTTCCAGTATAAGTTTCAGCGCACCCTGTACCACACGGTCCCGAATGCTCGGGATTTGTAATGTTCGCATTTTCCCGTTTGCCTTCGGGATGTCTACTTTACGATTGGCTTGCGGTCGGTATGTTCCGGCTTGCAGTTCTACTTGGATGTTTCTCAGGAACGGAATGACACCTTCTTGCTCTACATCGGCGAAGCTTTGTCCGTCGATGCCTGGGGCACCGCCGTTTTTCTTCGCACGTTGGTACGCTTCGTGGAGGGTTGTCATCTTGGTGATGTGGGTGAATAGCCCCCAAAACCGATGCGTAGGTTCAGACTTCGCCTTTTGATAGATTCGCCGCCTTAGTTCCTGCAAATTGATGGGTGTTTTTGTCATGACACCCTTGCCTCCTTTGGTCGTACGAAATGTCTACAGGTTCGGATCCTTCCCTCCCCACGTGTTTTGCTGCACGCGGATCTCCGGTACTACGATCCGTTCCGCCACCCTGACACCTGCCGATCCCACTTCCCGGTCGCGGTTATAGGGATGGCCTCCTCGATGATATTTCTTCACCGGGTGCCGAGGGCTTCTCCAGTTTCCACAACATCTTTCCCTCCATGTCGCCGCTGATACCCCGCCGGTGAGAACTGCCGTTTCAGACTCGTTTCGGTCAGTTCTTATTGCTTTCGCACGTCATAGACCGTCTCAGCCACCGGATTTGCGTGTGACGAGGCTACATCTGCGTTCATTGTGCATTACAACCTGGAGTTTTGCCCGCGCTCCTAATGAGCACGATGTCAGAGGGCTCCACCATCTCGCTTTCGCTCCATGGTGCCTCTCAGGCTACGGGAGGAGAGTCTTTTTTCCCGGTCGGACTTTCACCGACTAGATGTTGTGTCCTTAGCTGGACACACCTGTGCCCCAACGTTTGAAATAAAGTACTTTAAACTCTTCCATGCTTAGGTTTTCATCAAGTAAATTCGTGATAAGAACCTCTTCTTCCCCTGAATCTAACACCAATCGCAAAATGCATGCCGATATCGTTTTTCCTTTAACATTCATTTCAATAACTTGATCTGTCCTTTTAGCTTCGTTAACCTCTTTCATCGGTTTTTTCTTCATACGCATTAGATACTTAATTTTGCTACCTTCTAAGTAAGCAATGAAATCTTTTGAGGGATATCCACGGTCAAAAAGAATAAGGTCATTTTTCAAGCCTAGCTGCTTTAACTTTTCGATCAGTTCGATGGCTAATTCCCTTTCGCCAGTGAGATAGTGAGTGATTTTGTTGTAATCATCATGTCGTTTTCAAGATCGTAAATACCGCTTGCCTTAGAACGTGCGAGTTTTACTGTCTTTCCTTCGCCATAACCAAATACATTTCTTAACCGTTCTGAATTAGGAAGTTCCAAGATTGAGGCATCGATAGCGGAAAGTCGATAGCCTTTAAATGTTTTAAAATCGTTATCGCCATAATACCAAGAGGTTATGGCATCCGCCATTTTTATAAACGCTGTGGGAGATATTTTCTGTCTTGCTTCTGAATATCCTTGCTTAGTAATTGTATTCTCAACTCCCTTAATGTTTTTAAAAAATGCGTCTAATTCTAACTGAAGCGTCTTTCTTACAAAGTTAAGCTCAAATAAAATAAGACTCTCGAAGTCCATCTTGCAGCGAGAAGCACGTGTAAAATAGGTTGGTTTTGTACGAGTCTCGCACAAGAATACAATATCACGAATAAGTTGTTCAGTGATGTGTATTCCTTGTAAAAAATTCTTTTTTTGACACATAAAAATCACCATAACCCCAATGATATACCATAAAATGGCATCCAAAATAATTATGGTGATTTTTTAAAAAGTCAAGTATTTTCGCTACAATTGGGCAACTTTTTAGGAAATAATTTTTAATTCCTAATTATGGAACGATAACCTGATGACATTGGGTACGACCCCTGGCGGGAGGGAGGCCTTTTGCCGACCTCCCGCCGAGCATTAATGAGGCCAAACGAAATGGAGCCTTTCCAGATTGATTGCATCAACAACATCCCTCCCTCCACTTAATTGTAGTGCCTATTTTTCTGCGGGTCATCTGGGAAGTGGAGGAAGACAATTATACTGCTAATTTTGATTGGGTAATTATAGCTGTTCTTGAATTGTCGTCCCAATCCACACTGTAACCCAGTGTTTCAGCAACAAACCTTGCCGGTAAGTATGTGCGGCCTTCTCGTATAACCGGAGCAACATCTAAATACTTGGATTCGCCATTGATATTTGCCACCTTGCTATCAATAGTTAAGATTATATTATTGTTACCTTTGGTAATAATAACTGTCCTCTTTGAGGGATTCCACTCTATCCCATCTTCCGGAACTCCAAGAGCCAAAGCAAGATAGCGTACCGGAATATAGGTGCGTTCATTTTCCACAAAAGGTATTGCATCCATTGTTTTAATCTGGTTGTTTACTACATAATTTGATTTGTCTATGGTAAATGTCACTTTAAAATCTGATTCTAAAGAAGATGTTAAGTTGATTTTCTCGACACCTTGGTTCGCAGTCCCGGCGTACAATGTGCTGTTGACTATGAGAATACTTTGAACAGATTTCAGACTGTAACCCGAATCACCCACCTGGGACCAGATGGAACCGTTCCAGGCCCACACGCCGTCAGCTGTCCCGGCATACAATATGCCGTTATCTGTAGCAAGACTATAGACATCTCCCGCATTGCCATAATCCATGAGGTTCCCCACCTGGGACCAGTTAGAACCATTCCAAGACCACACACCGTAATATGTTGTGCTAGCGTAGACCACACCATTAAATGTAAGCAGACTTGAGACTTGTACCTCGGTTTCGG
>JAQVZQ010000388.1 GCA_028708095.1 Dysgonamonadaceae bacterium | reverse complement strand
AGTCTCATCATTACCATTTTGAAGTCCGAGACGTTCATCGTCGAAAATCCAATATTCAGGCCAATCTTCATTACTTACCCTATGAAGAAGGATTTCTTCTTCGAAATTAGCCGCTCGGCTATCATTTGAAGGCATATCTGCTAGTTTATATATTCTGTTTAAAAACTCAATTTCTCCCTTTTGACCATAATAGCGAAATACTCGTTCAGTCTCTTCATTACCAGAAAACCTTTTATAATAGAATTCATCCATTTCATGAATATAAAGTTCATTAAAATATTCGAACATATCATTTCTAGTAACTTCTGTTATCAGATTTGCCGAAGTACTAATAACACTCGATTGATTATTGGCTTGTGGTGGGTTAATTCTAAGCAACAATTCATCACAAGTAGAAAATCTGTTATTAAGTTCATGCGATAGACATTTCATGATAATATCAGCCTGTAAGTTAGTTGCATCCGAGCAATCGATTAAATATTGTTTAATATCACTACCAATTGGAGTTCGTCCAGTTAATAGATAGTACCACAATGCTCCAACGGAGTAGATATCACTCCTCGGATCTTTTAATTTAGGATTCCTTATTAACTCTGGATCAGTATAAAGTCCCCCAGCTATTTGTTCTCCAGTTTTGGTTAGTTTAGTATGCTTTCCACTTTCGGTATAAGCACTTATTCCAAAATCAATAATTTTAAATTTGCCATCTTTCGTGACCATATAGTTTCTTGGTTTTAAATCTCTGTGAATTATACTTTTTTTGTGGGCAAAGCTTAGCCCTTCGAGTAAAGCTATTATCGGTTTTAAACTTCTATCAAAACTCACTTTTGAGTATTTTTCCATGAATTCATCCATGTTATATCCATCTATGTATTCCATTCTTATAAAAGGCTTACCCCCAATTGTTCCAGTATCATATACTTTCACTATATTGGGATGATCCAGCTCAAAAAGTATCTTAGCTTCTCTAAAAAATCGATGATTATACTCCGTTTTTTCTTCTTCAGGAACAAAAGCTGGATTTAATATTTTTAATGCAAAATCCATATCAATGAGTTTGTGATGATATTTATATACCTGACCAAATCCTCCATCACCAATAAGTTCACCCATTTCATAAGCATTCATATTCATTAATTCTTTATCCTGCTTGTCAAGTTGTTCTATTGCCTCTATTATCGGATTAAATTGAGCAGCAAGATATAATCTTCTTTCACTATATGTAGAAAATTCGGCTTTTATAAACTCCCAAAACTCATCTGTATTACGACAAGATCTAATAAATTGTGGAACAAGATGGCAGATATTTTCGTCATTTAATAGCATCCTCCTTATTTCCATATATTCTCGGTTCTCATATCCATTACCAGTCGCTCTGCTAGTAAGACCATATTTAAACTGCTCTACAGAAGTTAACATATTTGCTGTATCATTGGGCATCTTCAGAGGGTTTCCCCCAACCTCAATAACAGAACTGGGTTCCAAAATAATCTACCCCTTCCTGTAGAATCGTTTTGTTAAAATTTACATTAATTGAACAGTTACATCTATTCATTATAATGTAAATTTATAGAATAATATTCATTAAGACATTAATAGTCAGTAAACTTCAATTTTCTACAATTATCAGCATTTGTTTTTATAAATACTTTCGAAAAAAATGCGTTGGTTGAGATGACTTCAATCTTCTCAACCAACGCATTAAATATATTTTCATCGAACTCTTCCAGGAGTTCCTGCCTGCTGTTTATGGTTCCTATAATTTCATTTACCCTTCGTCGGAGTCCTTCCTTAATACTATCCTGCCTATCATATTCTACCCTTCGCTTTCGGAGTTCCTCCAGTTCAGCCGATACCCTTATGTATTCTTCCTTGTACACTTCATCATCAATGCCATTTTTCACTTAAAACTGTACAAGTCCCTTTAATTCGATTTTCAATTTATCAATTTGCTTATCCAGAGCTTTAATTTCCTTGACACTGGCCTTTTTCATAATGGCTTTCTCAATATTATCAGTTAATGTTTTTATGAGTGCACCCCTGTTTTCGTAGAGCCTATTAAACATTCGAACAAAAGCATCCATCAAAACACTTTCATCCACGGCTTTTGCATTACAGGCATCTTTTCCTTCCTTTATGTAAGTCTTGCATTGCCATACTGTTAATCCGCAAACTAAAGGCTCGCGAACAGAGGTATTTTTCTCAAGCTAAATAATCTGCAAACAAAATGAATGCTGAAACAAACTGCAAATAATTCTTAATTTATTTTAGCATTAAAATGCTATAGAATCTGTTGTAAGGTGTGATAATCTTGCAGCGGATTTTTTTAATATCGACTAGTCCTGAGGAATATGCAAGGCAGGGAGTGAATTTTGAGTTTCCTGTTCCTGATGCTTGCCCGAATCCAGAATGCCTGATACCAATACCCCCTAAAAAGCATGGCTTCTATGAGCGAAATTGCCTGGATTTTACTTATCGTGGTCGAATTTTGATTAGGCGCTATTATTGCCCCTATTGCGGCAAAACGATTTCTTACTTACCTTCCTTTTGTTTACCCTATTATCAGTATTCCCTGGCTGTGATTAATTTGGTTATCACTAATCAAATTAATTCCAATATGTCCTATGCCCAGATTCTTCGGCAATTTAGAGAGCATTATTCAGATTTACACATGGGCATGCAGCATATCGAGTTCTATCTATTAAGATTTCTAATGAATTTACACGCCATACAGATTGGATTAAGACAGTTTTTACCGGACATAGCCTTTCCGGATTTCGGTCTGGACATAAAAAGGGGAGCAAAAAAGATACTGCACATTGTCAAAGACGGATTTGGTCAAATCCATACCTTCTCACAGAGGTTTTTCGAACAATGTAAGCGCTCTTTCCTGTCTCCCTTGCAAAATATTTTAGCATGAGAGCGGAGGAATGTGTAATTTAATTACGAAGAAACTTTAGCAACAGAGCTTTTGCCTGTATCAATACTGGCGCAGATGTTAACATACAAATATAGACGTCTGGCTTAAGCGCTTAAGCCTCCTTAATTTACCAGATACTTAAGGAGGTTCATTGACATGCTTAATAATGAAAAAAGAGAACAAATTGCACTCAAAAGATTTTCGTTAATCAGTCCTGTCCTGAATGGACAGGTAGATAACCAGAAGGAATACTTTATTGAAGTCACAAGTAAAGCCATTGATATGCCCT
>JAQVZQ010000387.1 GCA_028708095.1 Dysgonamonadaceae bacterium | reverse complement strand
CAAGAAAATCAATTTTCATCTTGACAAAACAGCCCTAAATTTGCAACTTCGCCAAATTTTCGCTCCTCATTCCTTACCACCCTATTTGTAAAATTAAAGCTCAATTGCTCTGTCTGCCCGAAGTTATCCTCAATATAAATATCTATTCTTTGCTGTTCTGTAGATTGGGATGTATAGTATATCCGAAAACTGTCTTCTGATAATTGATACAAATCATTCGGCAATAAAATTGTACCGTCTGACAATTTTAATTCTCCTTCCCCATCTGTTTGAAAATATCTGATGGAATAGGATACATCTTCAAAATAACCCTCTCTATGAATTTTGAGTCGTATTTCTGCTGTTTCTCCCAATGTTAAACTTTTCGGAACCGGCATAGCCGTGGCAGTGAACAAATAATGCTGTTGAATATCCAATGAGCTATTACAGACGGTTAGTAGGAGTAGCATGCCTGTAATATAGATTCCCAATATTACTTTTTGAATTATTTTTCTCATAGCTCTAATTGTCTTTTTTTAATTGATAATATATTTAAATCCGATACCGTATTGTGTTTGAAACTTCTCAATGGAAGATCCAAACAACAATCGCTCACGGCAGTTGATTAATAAAACCAACCGGTCTGAAAGGTAGGTTTCTAATTCTATAATTGCTGAACCACCATAGATAAAAGCATCTTTGTCTTGAAGCGTTGCTCCATCATAAAGCAGTTTGTCACCCCAATTACTGGTTTCATATCCTGCACTTGCTGTAACTCCGAAAGAGAGAAAGAAAGTCTTTCTTCGATCTGACAAAAGCTTGTAGTAATAACCTGCATCTGCAATAAATTTTGATACAGGAATAACTGTTTCTTTGTACGAATAATCTTTATTCAGAAACTCAGCTCCCATTACCCAACTGTTACCGTTTTTAGTATAGGTAGCAAGAGACATTCCAAAGTGATAAGCAGGTTCCTGATTAAATTTATTGTCTATTTTACCCATTAAGCCACCTGTGAATTGAATACCTTGCTGTCCGGGAAGATATCGCTGGGCTTGCAGTTGGTGCATAAAGCACGGACAGAGCAAAATGGAGAAAATTACAAAAGCTGTAGGTAAATATTTTTTCATTTTATTTGTTTTTTAAAGGATTAATCTGGGTTGCATGAGTAATATCTGTACTTTCAATCTGAATATTTTGATGACGACCACCATTCTTTTCTATCAGTTCTATAATCAATACCTGATCTTCAGTAAGTGTAAATTTGGGAAGTGCAAAAACGGTTCTTGATTTTGACTTTCCTTTGATTTGCCTGGCTTCATGAAGTATTCTGACTGGTTCTATTGCCAATTCTTGTGTAGGTGTGCGTTTCGCCCTCTTCTTATCAGCTATTTTAAATTTGATATATTCTACTTCAAAAGGTACATGAGAACGGTTGTTTGTCATCGTGTGAAAATAAAACAATCCATTGCTTACAAATATTCCTTTAACGATAAACTGTATCTTTTGCTGCTTGCTTCCTAAGTGTCTTACCAATTTTTTATCAGCTTTATAAATATCTTGCATGATCCGGTTTACATCTTTTGGTGGTTCTTTGCCCAATTCGGTAAGATAAACTGTTGAAGGTCTGTTGTGAGTATTAATATCTGAATTTCTCATATCGATATTCAACATTCTGGGTTCACCGGCATATCGGGCATTAAAGGAGTAAAAACTACCGTCATCACAAATCACTGTGAAGTTCGTTTCTTCCTGAAAATATGCCACAGCTGCTTTTACCCGAATTACATTTTCTGTTCCATCTGCTTTGGCTGCAATGATATGATTGGAGCCTAAATCTACATAGATTACTTTTTCAGGGAATAAAAGATGAACCGTTTTATCAAAGGTTACTTCTATTGTGTAGGGTGTAAGCAAATACTCCTTAGGAATCCTTCTTGTTTCTCCTTGAAGGGTTGAACCGTTTTGGGCATTTAGGGTTGTCATACCCAAAACAAACAGGGTTAGAAATACATATTGTTTCATCATTTCTTGTTTTTAATTTTGAATACTTATTTTGAAAGCAGCATCACCTGATGATTGGCTGTTAGGTTTACACTGACTGTTCTCAGCTTTTTGGAAAGATATTGTGAGCCTCCTTGCAATACGCCTCTTGTTAAATCTGATACGATTGCTGAACCTGCATTTTGATTGATGGTGAAGGATGAACCCAATCCTGATCCTATATTGGCAGCTCCTTCTGTAAGTGATTGCATCTCTAAGGTAGTGGGTGCCGACAATCCCTTTTGGCCATCTGAATCATAAACAGCAAGTTCAACCGATACAATTACTCCGTTATAAACAACAGAGCTGATATCAATATCGATACGTTCACGTTGTACTCTTGTCGTTCCTGTTAGCAAGGTGTGTTTTGGTATAATTAAATGACCTGCTTGCATTGGTTCCAATAATCTTAACCTAACATCTTGCCCATCCATAACCGTTTGATCTTCATGAATGCATGCTAAAATGGTGTTTTTAATCTGTGATTGTTGTGCAGCAGTAGCAGTATTAAAATGTGAATTGCGTGGTTTGCTGTATGCTTCCATAAATGCTTCATCACTGACAGGTTGCTCTAATCCTGAAACAATGTTTTCAGAAATCGCTTTTACCGGAACTGCTTTTGTCTTTGTCTGGTGGTTTAATGAAATGTCAAGTGTTGATTTATCTTGGTCTGAAACAGGTTGTTGCCGGTTGTGCATATATTTTGCAGCCAACTCATACGACTTTTCAAGCATTGTCAATTGCTCTTCTGTTGATGATTGTATATTTTCACTTTCTCTTAAGCGCATTTCAAGCTCTGCAACCCTTTCAAAGAGTTCGTTTTTTTCAGGGTCATCCTCGGGCTCTTGATAAAAGTTTTGCAGCTGTCGGTTAATCTCTCGGTAATTGTTTGCGGAAGCAGTTATAGAGGAATTGGAATTTAGGTTATCAGTTGTTTGCTTTTCGCTCTCTTCAAGTGCTTCTTCAAATCCATAATCTTGCAATGTACGCATACGCTCTTCACGCTTAATGCTTAACTGTTCTTGCTCGTATGCCTGCTTTTTATCACTAACTATTTCATCTTTACCTGGTAATGGTAATTCAGCATTAAAACCGCCAGTACCGTCCGTTTCTTCTCTTTTTTGAGATGGAGCAAATATCAGCCACAAACTCCCGATAAAAGCGAGTATCATAATTGGAAAAATGATCATT
>JAQVZQ010000064.1 GCA_028708095.1 Dysgonamonadaceae bacterium | reverse complement strand
AACTTAGTAATGGTATTGCATTTATAGTTCTTTCACTTTTAATTGCACCTAATGGAATTGAAATACTCGTTTGTTGTAGATGACCAGGCTCGCTGTCACTTTTAATTGCACCTAATGGAATTGAAATAGAATTGACTATAGTCAAGGGAATGAATGGCATATAAACTTTTAATTGCACCTAATGGAATTGAAATTCGGGAACAACATGTGTAGAAACTCCGCATCTATCACTTTTAATTGCACCTAATGGAATTGAAATAGATTATTAGTAGTTTGTGAAGGCTATTATTTTTATATCTTTGAAATGTAGTAATAATATTAATTTTTAGGTATAGGCGCTTAAAGCGCACTAATAAACTATAATTGCTACATTTGTAGCATGGTAATAAGAGATCGATTTATGGGAGTCAATTCTATCAAGTTTCACCACAGGTTTCCCGATGAAGACTCGTGCTATGCTTACCTATCTGAGATAAAATGGGAAAAAGGATATGTATGCAAAAAGTGTGATAATGAACATTATTGCAAAGGACGACTGCCTTATTCAAGAAGATGCACTCGATGCAAATACGATGAAAGCAGTACAGCTGGGACTATGTTTGACAAACTCAAGTTTTCGATTCATCTTGCATTCCATATAGCATTCAAGATTTCTACGAAAAAGAAAGGGATGTCTTCATTAGAGTTATCTCATGAGTTTGAACTGAGGCAGAAGACCTGTTGGGAATTCAAAAGAAAGATTCAGATTGTAATGAAAAGCTCTGGTAAATACCCAATTAGCGGCACTATACAAGTTGATGAGTTTTACGTTGGCGGAGAAGAAGAAGGAGTAATTGGCAGAGGAAAGGGAAAGAAGAGATTAGTTGTAATTGCACTTGAGATTGTAGAAGCAGGAGTGGGAAGAGGTTATGCAAGGGTAATTCCCGACGCATCATCGTCTTCATTCAAACCATTCTTTGATAAACATATTTGCAAGAACGCAAGAATAATCACAGATAAATGGACAGGATATCTGCCTTTGAAAAATGACTATAAAAATATAGAACAGACGAAATCTGACGAAGGAAAGAGTGCTCCTGATATTCATCTGCACATAATGAATATAAAAGGATGGCTACGTGGAATACACCATCACTGCTCCGAAGAGTGGCTGCAAGGGTATCTTGATGAGTACCATTTTCGCTTCAATAGGCGAAATCATCCAGAGGTATTGTTTGACACCCTACTGAAAAGGATGGTAGAATATAAGCTAATGAGAACTAATACAGTAAATTAACAAGTGCGCTCTAAGCGCCTATACCTATTAATTTTTTTTACGCATAATCATGAAGACTATAACAAACAAAACCAAGTTGGACGATATATTGGATTTTACAGAAAAGGATAAGCTGGTTGATTTTATAAAACACTATGCTCAAAATGATGCAGCATTCAACAAGGCTTTTTTGGAGAAGTTTTCTCCCAATCGTCAATCACAAAAGAAACAGGAACAGCCGAGCGAAGATTATGAGGGTTTAATACAAAGTGCATTCGTTAGTCAGTCGAGCAGACGGAGCGGACGATATGGTTACTACGATAATTATGATGATTATGGTTTTGATGCAGATCAAGTCAGGGCACAATTGGAAGCTTTGCTAGAAAAGGCACGTTACTACATAAAATATCAAAACATAGACGAGGCAATACTTATTGCTCAAAAAATGATAGAAACTATTCCTGATGAATGGGATCAGAATTTTGATTACGAAGGCGATGTACAAGAAATGTACGATGAGGCAATTGATCTTCTGGAGAGTCTGTTGGAGCAAAAGCTTCTGTCGGATGAACAGAAAGAATCATTGTTCGACTGGTACGAACAGGAAATAATGGATAAGAAACACAATGACGTTGGATGTAATACCTCTTTGGATTCACTTGGCGATTATTTTTTGACAGGTGTGGAAAATGCATTTGAGAGATCCTTGCAAATAATCAACCAACAAATTAAGACTTCGAGTGACTATTCTCAAGAGGATTTGTTGGAAAAGAAAATTCATGTTTTATATGAATTTAATAAAACAGAAGAGGCTGACAAAACAATAATTGAGTTTATACATCTTCCGCAAGTTCGAAAAATTAGATTGCAGCAAATGCTTGAAAAGAAAGAGTATTTGTTAGCAATCAATCTGATAAATAATGGAATTGAAGATGCTGAAAAGAAAAATCATTGGGGTACAGTAATCTCTTGGAAAGAGGAGTTGTTGACGGTATATCAACTTTTGGGAGACAAAGGAAAAGAACTAGAGTTGACTAAAGAGCTTTTCACAATATCGAATGACAGTAGAAAATACTACAAAATGCTGAAGAGTATAACGAATAAAACCGATTGGAACAGCATGCTGGAATGGATATTGAAATCTATGGACAATGGCTCTTATTATGGAATAAATGACATTAAAGCAGAAATTATGATAGAACACAAAATGTGGGACGAGCTATGGAGCTTGTGTCAAAAGGGAACTATTTCTGATATAGAAAGACATGAAAAATATCTTCGTCCAAAACAGGATGAAGGTATTTTTGAAATATATCGTGTGTACGTAGAAAAACAAGCGGAAATCACGGATAAAGGTGCATATCAAAGAGTTGCTGATACTTTGATAAGAATGAAAACATTTGCGGGCGGTAAAGAGACAGTGAGACAACTCGTGGCCAAATATCGGCAGGAGTATAGAAGGCGCCCAAATATGATGAAAGAGTTGGATAGGGTGTAAGAATTTAGGGGATATGGCACTGGTCAGAGACCATCGCCAGCACAGAGAGTGTACGTTCAATTGTATTACGTGAGTCGCTTTAGCGAATATCTATTTTGCTTTGCAGCACACCGATTTGCAAATCGGCGCGAGCGTGAGACCAATGCCAGCGCAGTAGGTAGAGAAAATTCATGAATTTTCTCTACCTTTTCAACGCCCCCTTACTGAAAATATACGCCGGTATCTCCACATCAAACTCAATTTCAAGCACTACAAAGTCAGTCCCTTTGCCATCTTTCAGCATATCCTTATAGTTCATTTTGGTAGGATACCACCTTCCATCTATTCTCTTTACATCTTTCAGCTCGGTCCGCTTCAGCAATTGTCCGCTTTTGGCGAATAGCTCTTCACGCAATGGCACATATCGTTCTGTGTCAATCCAAACTTTGCGACTATCATAAGTGGCATCATCCACTTTTGCATTCAGTTGTAGTATCCATGTTTTTCTTTCATCAATCGTCTCTTCGCCAATCACTTTGGCATCATACATTTCGGTGAGCTTCCTGTTTTCCATCATATCTTCGTAAGATAGGTCGGAACCCATTAGCGATTGTTTCAACATGTGACCAGAGAGTTGAATGGTGCGATCGGTAGATGGGGAGTAAATCCATAAATTGTCTTCCAATTTAAGCATCTTTGTTCCTCTTTCTCGTGCAGGAGCTAAGTATTCGGAGAAAGACTTGTTTTTACCCTCAGAGTATCCAACAGAAGTTACGGTGCGTTGATTTCTACGACCATAAATAATCATGTCCGATTTTGTAATACTCGTGTTAGAGTTGATGTTGTCATCCACTTTGTTGAGGATTGCGGTGGCGTCTTGTGCGTTAATTTGCGTAATTGTTAATAGTGTAAACAGTAATGTAATTAAATATTTCATTTTTATTGTTTTTTTGATTGTTGAGAACTTAAACTTCTAATTCTTTGAAGAGCGTAGCTGTTTCGCGTTTGTAAATGCCAATGCCCGAAAGCATCGTGCCAATTACCATAGCCAACACGCCGGGAATAAATCCGATGTATAACAATTGAGGGGTGAATTTTGATTTCAATACCGTTGGCATCATCATGGTGGCATCTTTCATCATACCACTAATGTCGATACCATAGCGTTGCATCAGCAATGTAACGCCAATACCCAATGCAGAGCCAATTACAGAACCTATTGTGCCAATCAATAGCGCTTCGTAAATCATGGCTCTATAGATGTGTCCTTTGCTCTCGCCCAAAGCCAATCGGATACCAAACTCTTGATATCTGCGCAAACCGCCAATTAAGCCTGTATTCCAAAGCACAATGGACATCACCAACACAAATATGACTACAAACATGCCTGATACAGAATCAACTAAGTCTAGGTAGGTACCCATACTGCTTTGCTCACCCAAAGTTTTCATTATTGGGGCAAATTCATCGGAACTACTTGCATGTTTTGCATTAAACTCTTCACGCATCTCTTGGACCTCATCTTGCATAAACACTTCGTCTTTGTAGAATCCCAGTATTTCGCCTGTCCCATCAGCCATATCAAGCATTTGTTGTGCATCGGTAAAATCAATTATGATAGTACCTTTGTCCATTGCCGCTACTCCAAACCTTACAGTACCACTTATTATGAATTTAGAAAAGGTCATGCTTCCATACATGGTGCTCCCCATAAAGGTGAGTTCATCTCCTACTTTCACGTTTAGTTTATCGGCAAACTCATAACCAATTAATATCTCTCCGCTTTTTTCGGGGATTTTGCCTTCCTCTAAAGATTCTTTAAGGTTCAATCTGTCCACCTCACCGCTCGAATCTGAAAACAGTTCTACAGCCATTCCACTGGCAGGTCCTTGTCCTTTCGATTGGTCGTTTTCGCCTGGAGCATCAATGATGCCACCAAAGTTGATGCGGTTTACCCATGTATAATTAGGGAAATCATTGTTCAACTCTTCATGCACTTCGTCAATCCCCAATAGAGCAAGGTCGTTTGGCATTTGATCAACATTATCTGCATAGGCCCTTGTCATTACTTTTACGTGACCCGTTTGAAACCGTGCGTTTTGGTCTATAATGTCGCCAAGCATACCGCTTAAGTATCCGCTAAGTGCAATGGTGAGTAGTACTCCCGTGGCTACTACCGTAATTGGCAACAGACTCCTGTTTTTGTCCCTTAATATTGCTTTAAATATAAATTTTATCATTGTACTTTTCCTTTTAATGCGTTTACTGGATTTAATGTTGATATTTTTCGTGCAGGTATAAAACTAACCAATGTGGCAGAAAACACAAGCACAAAAAACGTTCCTATAATAAGCGTAGCTCCATATATTGGATAGATAATGTCGGATAGATGAACGCCCATTCCTTCTATACTACGCCCAATGTTGATGCCTTGGCTTGAGGTATAATAAAATAGAGGGGCTCCAATTATTAAGCCAACTACTCCTGCAAATACGCTGTACATACCGCCTTCAATCGTAAAAATTTTCATCACTTGTTGTCTTGTCATTCCTAAAGCTATATATGTCCCAATTTCACGTTGCCTTCTGAAAATAGAAAGAACTTGCGTGTCAAAAACAGCCAATAGCCCAAGGGCTAAAAGAATTGAATAGACTATCATAGAACCAATTCTTTCGGCTTGAACAGCAGAGTCAAAATCTTTTAAAAGTTCCGTTAAGTTATGAAACTCCCATCCATCTACTTGACTGGGTTGATATTGCTCATTGGCAATATACATGGTAGCCTCATTGGTTAACCTTGTCATCTGCCTAAGTATCTCAATTGGCATCCAAATTTGTCCGTTATAGATAGTCGTTACATTTGAGTCGAAGATTTCGGCAATAGTAATATTAGTAGCATCGTAAGTGCCATTTCTGTCTCTCCATCGAAGCAAAATATTATCTCCTTTCCCCACATTTATAGATTGAGCCATCCTTTCGCCAATCAATACTGGTAGGTTGGCATCGCTTTTAGTTAGTAGATTGATGGGGAGATTAATAACATCCTGATCTAAAGGAATACCTTTAATTATTGTGGGATTCATTCTTCCATTTGGATATACTGTTGCTTGTTGTATAAGCACTGGTGTTAGGTTTTCACTTTCTGCTTCGGATAAGGTGCCATGCGAATTCTTTATTGTAAACACATCATAAGGATCAAAATCTGCATGAAATAACTGCCCATTGCCATATTCCCAATTTTTTGCATCTAAACGTCCTTGTTCCTGCCAACCATTTAGAAAACCATTATAGAAAACTATTATTATAAAGCAGAATGCTAATACACTTACATTGAGCCACGTTCTTAACCCAGCTCCTATAAGATTTTTAAATGCCATTTTAATAGCTATTCTCATTGTACTTTCCCTTTCAATGCTTCAACAGGATCCATTCGAGCAATTTTACGTGCAGGTAAAAAGCTTACAATAGTAGCTGACAGTATAACTATGATTATTGTTCCAACTATTAGTCCTATTCCATAAATTGGATACATTCGTTCGGCCAAAATAATTCCAAATTCTGAGCCACTCATACCAAATCCGATGCCTTTTACTGATAAATACCATAAGATGGGTATTCCATATATTGCCCCTATTATTGTGGCAAACACGCTATACATTGCCCCTTCTACTGTGAACATGCGCACTACTTGCCAACGTGTCATGCCCAATGCAATGTAAGTGCCTATCTCTTTTTGTCGTCTGAAGATGGAGAGCACTTGCGTATCGAAAATTGCTAACAGACCCAACATCATCAACACTACATAAAGAATGGAGCCACCTACCTTTTTTGCATTAATCAATTTTGTTTGCTCACGCATCAAGTATTCTTGGGTTTCAAATTTCCATCCTGGTGTTTCGGTCTGTTTGAATTGCTCATTTGCCACAAAGTAGGTGGTTTTATTTTCCAGCAACGTCATTTCCCGTAGTTTAACTATCGACATCCATATTTGTCCGCCATCTACAAATGGCACATTTGTTTCAAAAACTCCTGCGACGGTTACTGTAGCGGCATCATAAGTGCCATTCTTGTCTCTCCAACGCAACAGTAGTTCGTCTCCTGTACTCACTTTTGCCGATTCGGCCATTCGTTCACCAATAATAACTGGAATTGCAGCACTGCTATCATTCAACAGATGTGTAGGCAGACACAATGTTTTCTGATTGGCAGCTATTCCCTTAATCTTAATAGACATCATTCTACCACTTGGATATATGTTTCCTTGCCTTATTAATATAGGTGTGAGATTATTCTGATTAGATTCTGACAACTCTCCATATCCATCTTGAATTGAAAAAGGGTCATAAGGATCGTAATTCTCATTAAGCAGGTGACCATGTCCATATTCCCAATGTATAGCATCTATTTTGGCTTGTTCGTTCCAACCATCTATTAGCCCGTTATAGAAAATAATCACTATAAAGGCAAACGACAGCACACCCGCATTGAGCCAAGTTCTCAAACCTGCTCCCATGAGGTTTTTATAGGCTAAATGGAATGCTAGTTTCATACTATTTTATTTTCAGTCTGTTTGATAATTTCATCTTCAGCAACTTCGCCATCTTCAAGATGAACAAGGCGATTGAGGTATTGCATCACTTTTTCGTCGTGTGTTGAAAACAAGAATGTAGTGTTCAGTTCTTTGTTAAGATTCTTCATAGTTTGGATAATGGCATGAGCATTAGTAGCATCCAAATTGGCTGTTGGTTCGTCGGCAAGAACAAGCTCGGGCTCTTTTACCATTGCGCGAGCAATGGCTACACGTTGCCCCTCACCTCCCGATAGTTTAGAGGGTCTTTTGTTTGCCATATTTTCAAGCCCAACCCATTCCAAAGCTTGCATCACCTTCTTTTTGCGCTCACTTGCACTGCGGTTTTGAAGAATCAGTGCAAACTCTACGTTCTCAAACACAGTATATACAGGCAATAGATTATAAACCTGAAAAATAAAACCAATGTTCAAATTGCGCAATTGTGCTGCTTGTGTGTGCGACAAATCGGATATTTTTTTACCCATCACAGTTGCGCTTCCTTCCGTTGGTGTATCGAGCGAACCAATAATATTTAGCAGTGTTGTTTTGCCCGAGCCACTGGGTCCGACAACACCTGCAAACTCGCCTTTTTCGAAGGTTAAGCTGATATTATTCAATGCTGTAAACCAGCCTTCTCCTTCGGGGTAGCGTTTAACTAAGTTCTCTGTACTAATAATTTTTTCTGACATAGCTTTTATTGTTTTAATGGTTATATACCAACATTAATCGGATACCTGGACCCGAAAAAGAGTTTTCGTAGCGAATGCTACCCAAACTCTGCTGACTTTTGGGATTGTAGTAGGCCATTATATAGCCTGTGAATTTCTGAAATTGGTGTTCGTAGTTTACAAAGAGAGAGATACCTTCCGACTTCCACGAATAGTATACCATGGTGCTTATATTGTTGAAGAACCCCAATGGATAACTGATAGAAGTTGCTGTAATAGTAGCATTGTTTTCAAATGCAAATGCTTTTTGGTCATAGGTCGAAGTCATATTTTCGAGGGTAACACCCAATCCATTTCCTATGGCAAAGGTGTAATCTACTCCAAGCGTTAGATAAGACTGATTGGTAAACACACCTACATCTTTAGTTTTGTTTATGTATACTGCTTCAAACCATGCACCCACGCCTATATCCCATTTTCCGTCAAGAGCATACCTATTTTCTGGAATCTTTTTATGCGAAAGCATCCCTACTACATTTTCCGAGCTTGCACTTCTGTGATGATATGTGAGTGCTACTTCTCCTTTTGGAACGGGTAGTTGCAGGCGTCCTCCAAATTCAGGTGTGTTTTTATTGTTTTTGAGACTTTCGAAACCTCGCGGGTTTTCATTACCATACAAACCCCAAACCCACACATTGGCATTATTCAGGAAGTAGTATCGAGCCAATGCGCCATACACGCCTGTAGTAAACTTCAAAGGGTCGCGTGCATCCATCTCGTCAAACCATTGCAAGGAGCGAAGCATCATGGCAGGTCCGAAGTTTATTTTTTGCAATCCCAGCCTTAGTTCGTATTGTTGACCCGAGTATCGTGTCCATACTCTGTAGGGTTTGATTGCTCCCTCTGTTTCGGATTTATCGAAGGGGCGAAACAACACAGAACCATTTATATTAGCAGATAGTTCAAAATCGAGTAGTGATTTGTTTTCAAAAGTATAACCATAGTTCAATTCTGGCAGGTATCGGCCACCGAAGAAGAGGTCTAAATCATTATCAGGGCTATAGCTTCCATAGGCAGATGCTTCACCTTTAAATGCAAACGCATGTTGAGCGTGAATGTCCAAGTAAGTTAAAAGGAAAAGGAGTAGAAATAGGGGAGCTATAAGCTTTTTCATCATGTCTATTATTTAGTGTCTGCCAGAAAACTCCTTATTTTTAAGTCTTTGATAAGAAAACGACAAAGACAAGGCTTTCGAAGTTTTTGAAACCAAGGAGTTTACTTTGGGTAAATGACTGTTTCAAAAACGAGAGTAACGCAGTATTTGGCGTTTTCTTGCAAAGACTATTTATGAAGTTTATAAAATGCCATAGAAAAAGTAATTGGTCAATTCCATAATCAAGTCCTGTCTTGATGGATATAACTTAGAGAGATTTTCGTCCATCACTTTTTCGCTAATATCTTTTAGTTGATACAAAAGAAACTCTGGTTTAATGTTTTTGCGAATTTCACCACGTTGTTGAGCTTCAATCATATCTTCAACAATTTCTGCATGATATCTTTCAGTGCTTTCATTAATTAGCTTTTGCAGATCGGCATAATCATTATTGAAAATATCATTAAAGAACTCCTCTTCCATATTTTCACCTGCTGTTTGTTCTAAAGCAATCACCTGATTAATTTTAGAAGCAAAAGGAATCTTTTGTTTCATAATGGCTCTGTATTGAGCGTGCCACTCGCTCAAAAGATTGATAAGCAGGTACTCAGCTAAAGCTTCTTTGTTTTTAAAGAACTTGTAAAAGGTCATTTTGCTTACTGAGGCCTCTTTGCAAATTTCTTCAATAGTCACTCTTTTAATTCCATGTTTCCAAAACAACGTTTTGGCAGTAGTGACTGTATCTTGAAATTTTTTATTACCTTCAAATTCTTCCATGATTATAATGTCAATAAGTATTTGTTGTATGTTCTTTTCATAGAACGGTCTTTTAGTTAGTATACAAATATAGTAACATTGTGTTATAATCGTATAGCTGAACTATATTATTATTATATATTAATGGTAAGTATCCCGCAGCATAAAATTAAGTTATAGATAAATAATACTTCTAATATGAATTCATGTAAAAAGTCAATAAAACAACCTATTATTACTCTCATGATGTGCCTTATTATTGTGGCAAGCAAACCTATACAGGCACAAACAGCCATAACAACCCAGCCAACCAAAGAGCTAAAACTTGGCTTAGTGTTAAGCGGAGGTGGAGCAAAAGGTTTTGCCCATATCGGTGTTCTTAAAGTCTTTGAAGAGGAGAATATTCCCATTTCTTTGATAACAGGAAATAGCTTTGGTACAATTGTTGGCGCACTCTATTCTATTGGCTATTCGGCACAAGACATTGAGGATTTTACTAAACTTCAAGACTGGGATGCTTTGCTAACTGATGGTGCTGAAAGAAGATTAAAGTCTCGTTTTAAACAAGAGTATGAGCAAAAGTACATTTTGAACATTGGTATTAATAAAGATAATAGAAAACTATCGCTTCCTTCAGGTTTGGTTAAGGGGAATAATATTTTAAATGTATTTTGTGGAACAACTGCTGCATTTCATGATAGCATCAATTTCTCCGATTTGCCGATCCCTTTCGCATGTGTAGCTTATAATTTAGAAACAGGAAAGGAAGAAATATTAAATCATGGAGATTTAGCCACAGCAATGTTATCAAGCATGGCGTTTCCTGGTGTGTTTTCTCCAGTTGAATTCAATGGTATGAAGTTGCTTGATGGAGGCATTATCAACAACTTTCCTGTAGATGTTGCAAAAGATATGGGAGCTGATATATTGATTGGTGTCGACTTGCATCAAGAGAAAGATAAAAGCCCTTTGTTCGAATCTGTTACTACCATTTTTAAAGAGATAGTATATAAGATTGAAGAAGATAAACACATTGAGAACGTGCAGTTGGCGGATATTGTAATTAATCCTGAGCTTGATGGAATATCTACTTTCGATTTTAAAAAGAGCGTCTTAGAAAGTATTATTAAAAAAGGTGAGATGGCTGCTCGTGAGCAAATGCCTAAGATTAAAGAGTTGATTGCAAATAAAAATATAAAGCAGAACAATACTTTCGAAAATAAACTCAACGATGAGTGGTTAATTACAGAAATTATTATACCTGATAGACACAAGGACGATTCGCAGTTTACAACTAAACGATTGAACTTAAAAACCAACACCAAGTACACTATTGAAGAGATAGAGAAAGCAACAAAGCGGATTTATGCTTATGGTAATTTTGAAATGGTTTCATATAAACTGCTGCCAAATTCAGAAGGATACACGCTTGAATTGGTGATGATAGATAAGAAAGACAAACGGGTGATGTTGGGTGCATCTCTAAATACAGTAGATATTGCTGCACTATATGTCAATTTTGCGCAGCAGAACTATTCAAACTTTTTAAGCTTAATAAGCTTGGATGCAAAAGTGGCAGTTAATCCACAACTGAAAGTAATATTAGAAACAAATCGTCTGTTTTTTTCAGCTGTAGGGTTGAAGATAAATGGTCGTTACAATCAATTGAATTATTATAATAGAGGTAAAAGACTGGGTAAAATAGATGTTGGTAGTGCATCGGCAGATCTTTATGTACATCGTAGGCATCAAGAGATTGTGGACATGGGTTTTGGCATAAAACAAAACTATTTTAATATCGATGGTTACAGTCAAGTTTCAAGCGAGCTACTTGAAAAAAACTTTAGTGGATTTTCTACAATAGGATACGGTTACTTTTCAATTGATAGCAGAGACGATGCTTATATTCCCATCAAAGGGCTGTATTTGAATTCAAGATTTTCTTTGTTGACTGATAAAGGCAAATTTAAAGACTTTATACCCATTTTGGATGTCACGCTTAATACAATAACAACTTTAGGAGACAGGGTGTCAATGTTGGGCAATCTCTTTCATCGATCGATATTTGATGCTAACAACTATCCTGCATCTTATACCAATTATGCATCTAATAGATATAGTGCTTTCACGGATTTTAATTTCCCCGTTTTAGGTCAAGGGGGAATTAGTTTCTTAAAACCTATAAGCACATTGGGAGAATTGGGATTAAGAGTTGATATTGGCAATAAGAACTATATTACTCCAAAAGTTCAAGCACTTTTACAATTTGATAAATGGAATAATATAGACTTAAGCAATCTAAAGTGGAGCGGAGGATTAAGCTATCAAACTAAAACAAGATTAGGACCCATTGATTTTACTTTGGGTTTCAGAGAGAGATTTAAAGGGTTTAATTTTTATGGTGGTATTGGATACATGTTTTAACTGAGTGTTGACTTGGCTACTGCATTCTAGAAACTATTTTTTATTAATAGTGGAGCTACAATGTAATGATGCCAAAAGGTTGAAGTTGTAAAGACGATCTAAGAAAGTGAAATCGTTTAATTATAAAAGGAAATTTAGAATAAAAATCATAGTTCAGATTCTTTTTTTGTTCGTTACCTCTCCTTACTTTATTATTGATGATTTTTTTATCAAAAACTGTTGTATTTCCGAATCGCTTAATACTTTCACATTAGTAAAAAGGAACTTGTTTTCAATGAAATCGCCATATTTGTTGCATTCATCTATTGCCGCTTTTAAAATAGCCCTAACATCCATATCGAATGAGAATAGCATTAAAATTGAGAAGTAGTTGCTTTTGATGTCAAAAACTTCGAGATCTACGTCATTGTTTTCCAATTGGAATTTAAATTCCCGATCGATAATTTCTTTCTGAAGGTCAGAGAAGTTTTCGCGAGATGGAGATGTAAAGAGTGAGAAGAAACGCAATTTATTATTGTGTCCACCCAATCCTGATGAAATAAAAACTTGTTGTTTGCCTGAAAGTTCTGAATTAAGTATAATCCGACTTCCAACCAATGCAATTGATGACCAATTCTTAAGTTCAGGTTCAAGCGGACTGCTTTGGTAGGTTTCTATAGAACGATATGCCTTTACATCAGGGATAGAAGAAAGTAACACTAAACTCTTTTTCTTTTCAGCAATTGATGCATCAGGAGAAAACAATGTTGCTATTTCTTCATTGCGAACAAAAGACTTATTCTCACCTCTCAGCTTATCGAAGTATTTGAAATACTCCATTTGTTCCTCAATCGGAACTAATTCTTCGATGATGTGGAAAGAGTCTATTCCTTGCTCGTTTATGCTAGCTCTTAATTTTTCAAGTATGTCATTCCATTCTTTCATTACAACAAAGATACAAATTTTGGTAGTTCAAAATATGATTTATGCGTATTATACTCTTTTTACAGTGAGTTATATCCTTAATTTTCATCAATTAGCTAATTTATTGAGCAGAAATTTATAATTTCGCATTAACTTAACAGATTGCTAATTGAACGAAAAAGAAAATTCTTAATGATGAGGTGTTTATTTTTAACCATAAGCTTATAGAACCTCTGTAGAAAACTAAATGCAAAAAACGAATTACAATATGCGTATA
>JAQVZQ010000386.1 GCA_028708095.1 Dysgonamonadaceae bacterium | reverse complement strand
GTCTTAATTTTTTATTTTCGTAATACTAAGATAAGACATTTAGGGCTGATTTCCTCGTTTGGAAATCAGCCCTTTTACTTTCTGATTATTCGCATCAAAAAAACTTTTAGCGGACACTAATAATTATAATTATAATTTTATTAGTTCTCTTTATTATACTAATCAAAAAAAGATTCCTTTTTAGGAATCTTTTTTTTTGATTAGTATTGGGTTGTTCTTTTTTAAGTTATACTACTTCAGCAAATAAACTTCTATTTTCATTCACAAACCGAGCAATCGTAGAGGTTTCTTCTTTTTCAATTGAAAAGTATTTCTCTTCAAGCTCACCAAACACTTCAAAGTCAACATACATTGCATTAAACTCTTCATCTGTAGTTTCTCGCTCTAACTCTTTACGATTAGCATCAAATATCTTTTTCGCTTTGTAAATAATTTTTGCGGTTTTCTCAGCTCCAAATATCTTGAGTGCTTTGGCTGTTGGATTATCAAATATATATCCACCATATCCATTTTGGATTAATTGCACAAAACCTCCGTGGGTTACTTCTTCTCTGAAAATTCGATAAGCCAGCAATGCATGCTGATAGCCATCCAACTTTTTTATGTTCTCGGCATTTAAATTGTTTTCCACTTCAATAAGGTATGCATCAGTATATAAATTGATGTAATCAATATAATTACTTTCTATAGATGCAGCAATTTGTTTTTCTGTAATTTGTATCATACTTGTAGGAATATTTATTTTCAGCAAATATATAACATAATTCTGGAGAGGAGCTTAATTAATCCTTTAACCAATAAATATTTTTCAAATTAAGTATATGAGTTGTCCTAGAATATGTGTAAATTTGTCTACTTAGTAATTTTTATAAATTCATTCAATCATAAATATTAGTCTTTATATTATGGCAATAATTAAACCATTTCGAGGGTTACGTCCGCCCAAGAAGTATGTAGCTGAAGTTTCTTCACGCCCATATGATGTTTTAAATTCAGAAGAAGCTCGTGCTGAAGCAAAAGGTAACGAAAAATCTTTATATCGTATTATCAAACCTGAAATTGAATTCCCAGTAGGAAAAGATGAACATGATGATGATGTATATGAAAAAGCTTTTGAAAACTTTAAAAAGTTTCAAAAAGAAGGATGGTTAATACAAGATGATGATGAAATGTATTACGTTTATGCACAAACCATGTTTGGAAAAACACAATATGGCTTAGTTGTTTGTGCACACGTTGAAGATTACATGAACGAAAAAATCAAAAAACACGAACTTACACGACGGGACAAAGAAGAGGATAGAATGAAGCATGTTCGAGTTAACAATGCAAACATTGAGCCTGTTTTCTACTCTTATCCTGAAAATAAAGAGATTAATAAAATAGTAGATAAAATAATAAAACAAAAGGCTGAATATGATTTTACTACTGCAGATGAAGTAGGTCATCATTTTTGGCTTGTTTCAGAAAAAGAGGATATAAATAAAATTACAGAAACATTTGCAACTTTTCCAGTTATGTATATTGCAGATGGGCATCATCGTTCTGCTGCTGCTGCATTAGTTGGAGCTGAAAAAGCGAAACAGAATCCAAATCATACAGGTAATGAAGAGTATAATTACTTTATGGCTGTGTGCTTTCCTGATAATCAGTTAACCATTATAGATTATAATCGTGTTGTAAAAGACTTAAATGGATTAACTCCTTCCGAGTTTATAGAGAAGTTAGATAAAAATTTCTTAATTGAATCTACAGGTTCAGAAATTATGAGGCCCAAAGAGTTACATAATTTCTCAATATACTTAGATGGAAAATCTTATAATCTAACTGCTAAACCTGGCACATATAACGATAACGATCCAATTGAGCAGTTAGATGTGACCATAACATCTAATCTAATCTTAGATGAAATTCTTGGAATCAAAGATTTAAGAACGGATACAAGGATAGATTTCGTTGGAGGGATTCGTGGTCTTGATGAGCTAAAGAAAAGAGTTGATAGTGGTGAAATGGCTTTTGCTATTGCACTTTATCCTGTTTCTATGAAGCAATTAATGACAATTGCAGATTCTGGTAACATTATGCCACCAAAAACAACATGGTTTGAGCCAAAGCTTCGTTCAGGTTTAGTTATACATAAATTAGATTAAGACCTATTATATCCATTTCTTCTAATCCTATTTGAAAAGAATATGAAAATCACTGATGTGATAAAAAACGATGTCGATGAGCTTTTCTCAGAGATAGTAACTCATTATCGTTATTTTCATAAGTATCCTGAATTGTCTTACAATGAAAAGAAAACCAGTGAATATATCACTAATTTTCTTGATGATGAAGGCGTTTCATATCGTAATAATATTGGAGGTTATGGAATATTAGCCCAGCTCAATGGTGAAGCTTTCGATTCTAATAGGGTTATCGCTTTTTGTGCGGATATGGATGCTTTGCCCATCCAGGAAGAAAATGAAGTAAGCTATAAATCAACTAACAAAAAAGTGATGCATGCTTGCGGACATGATGCTCAAATAGCTTCTTTGATGGGTGCAATAAAATTGTTGAAGAAACACAGAAAAAGTTTTGGAGGATCTGTCTTATTTATTTTTCAACCAGCGGAAGAGAAATCACCAGGAGGGGCATTCATGATGTTAAAAGACGGAGTTTTTAAAGATTTTCAACCAGAGTTTATAATTAAGCAACATGCTTATATAGATTTGCCTGTAGGTCAAGTTGCTTTTCAATATGGAGCCATAATGGCATCTGCCGACGAAGTGCACATAAAGGTTAAAGGACAAGGTGGGCACGGAGCATTGCCTCACGAGTTAAATGACACTGTGCTAGCAGCTTCAAACGTTGTAGTTGCTATGCAACAAATTGTAAGCAGACGTCGTAACCCTTTTAATCCAATGGTGTTGTCATTTGGTAAATTTATTGCAGATGGATCCACTAATGTAATACCAGGGGAAGTTTTTTTGTCAGGGTCTTTGCGATGTATGAATGAAGCGGAGAGAAGAAAAATGATAGAACTTATTCCTCAAATTGCTCTTTCTACCACAAGTGCCTATGGATGTGATTGTGAAGTAACAATTCCAGAAGGATATCCTTGCACTATTAGTGATGAAAAGATTACAGCTCAAGTAAAAAAAATTGCTTTAGAGTTTGTAGGAGCAGATAATGTAAAAGAATTTCCAATAAGAATGACTGCTGATGATTTTGGTTTTTTCACTGAG
>JAQVZQ010000385.1 GCA_028708095.1 Dysgonamonadaceae bacterium | reverse complement strand
CTTCAAATGGCTGTTTATAAGTGGAATGGCAGTGATTGTTCATGGATTGGTGGAAGTCCGAATACTGGAAATGATTCAACATATATCGCTTGCCAAAATGGCGTGGGGAGCATCACTTTAGAGGAAAATCTCGAGCCCGGATTGTATATGGTGGCATTTGACGGTTATAGTATGATTTCTGGAACATCGTTATGTACATTTGAGTTTGCATCAAATTTTTCAAACGAAATAATCTGCCCAAATGATACAACTATTTGTACAGGTACAGCACCATTATTACTTGATCAAGCACAACCCATTGGGGGAACGTACATGTGTACAAATCATCCCGCTGCAATAATCAATGGTTTTTTTGACACAGAAGTAACCACAGGTCCGAATTATATTATTTATTCTTTAAACACATTTACCTGTAATTATACTATCAATGTCCCATTTCTTCCTAACACTGTTCCCAATCTGGGAATTTGCTTAGTAACTGTTAATGATGACAATAAAAATAAAATCCTTTGGGAAAAACCAATATCTGATTCTATAGATTATTTTACTATTTATAAGGAAGATGGTGGAAATTTTTATCCCATCGGCTCTGTAAACTATGAAGATGAAAGTTCATTTGTAGATATAAATTCAGAACCTCAAATACAAGTATATAAATACAAAATAAGTTGGGTCAGTCTTTGCAATATTGAATGTGAATTGAGCGATTTTCACCAAACCGTCTTACTTGAAATGACTGAACAAACCGACTCGTGGTATTTATCATGGACACCATATATAGGTATTGATGATTTCTCTGTTAATGTTTTACGAGGAACTGCTCCTGATAATCTTGAGATAATAGCAAGTTTTGATAATACTGTAACAGAATATACAGATAATGATCCTCCGTCTGGATATGTTTATTATCAAATTGAAGTTGTGTTGTCAACACCTTGCGATGTCAGTAAAACTATTTCGCAACTTTATTCAAATATTGCAACAAATGATCCTGATTATTATTTAACTGTTGATAGTGATGAATATGTCTTAACAAACAGCATCTTCCCCAACCCTGCCACTAATTATTTTACAATAAAATCAGAAAATACACCTGCAAATGTCCAAGTCTTTGACCTTAACGGAAAACTTGTAAAATCAATTAACAATTATTCGGGCGAAAATATTGACATTACAGATTTACAAGGTGGTATTTATTTTGTAAAACTGATTACTGGCGATAAGATTTCGGTAGGGAAATTGGTGCTGGAGTAAACTATACACATTCGGAATAAATTAGGATATTTAGTATTTTTTTAGCTGGTATAACCCGCATTAGGCATTAGGATATTATACTAAGTCAACCTAACATTTTGTGCTTTGCATTATCATCAATTTTCTCTAAACCCTTGCTTTTTATAAAAAATCTTACTTAATTTGCTATCAGTAATAAAATATACTATACACCCGATAAATGATAAAAAGTAAACATACACAACAAGCGGTTTGTGGTTTTGTGTGGTTTTGTGTAATGAGAGATGTAGGTATAAGAAGCTTGGGGCACATGCTGAGAAAACCGTACATTTATAGCAGCTCGAAATAATTATAATGAATAATATCGTTTTCATAGATACCGAAGTTGACGTTAAAAGCAAGAAACTACTTGATGTTGGTGGAACAACAGGGAATGGATTAAATCTACATTCGAATTCGATTTCTGAGCTTTTGAGTTTTATTAATCAAAAGGAATATATTTGTGGTCATAACATTATCAAACACGATATACCATACATT
This sequence comes from Dysgonamonadaceae bacterium, assembly GCA_028708095.1. Taxonomy (GTDB): domain Bacteria; phylum Bacteroidota; class Bacteroidia; order Bacteroidales; family Dysgonomonadaceae; genus UBA2632. The sequence goes on along the minus strand of JAQVZQ010000385.1, from coordinate 1,458 downwards.
GAAAAAGCTGCAAATAGGTCTATATCAAACGTTAAGACCATTGACACCTTATATTTATCTCCTTTATTATTTCCTACCAAACCGTATCATGCACTATTAAAAGATGATAAACTTCAATCAGAGGAATTAAATAATCCATTAAACGATGCTATAAAGGCAAAAGACTTATTTTACGATGAAATATCTGCATTCCAAGAAATAAATAATGAGTTAAAGCAAATTTATTATGCTTTATTAGGTGACAAAAAGGAATTTCAATGGTTCTTTGATTTTGTGAATTATTCCTCCTATGATAATAACATTGACAGGCTTATAAAACTTCGGTTTACAAATAAAATATGTCAATATGTTGATTTAGATAAATTAGTCCGAGAAACGCCGATAGAATTATCATACTGTCTTGCTTTAATAAACACAGACAATAGATATTCAATAACACCACCATGGGTAATAAAGAATTATCCGGAAGTTGAGAGAGTCATGTATTTATTGAGAAACAATCCTTGTTTGCAAGGATGTTCTTATTGCAATAAATCGCTTGATGCAAGAATTGGATTAAAGAAATTCTTTGGATTTGATTCTTACAGAACATATGCAGGTAAATCATTGCAGGAAGACGCAGTTAATGCAGCGATTAACAATAAGTCTATTTTAGCTGTATTTCCCACAGGAGGAGGCAAATCGATAACTTTTCAGGTACCTGCCTTAATGAGTGGAGAAAGTGTAAAGGGATTAACTGTTGTTATTTCTCCACTTCAATCTTTAATGAAAGACCAGGTAGACAATTTGGAAAATTCCAACATTACAGAGGCTGTTACAATAAACGGTTTACTTGACCCAATTGAAAGGGCAAAATCTTTCGAGAGAGTTGAAAATGGTTCTGCTTCTATTCTGTACATATCACCGGAATCGCTCAGGTCAAAATCAATAGAACGTTTACTTCTTGGGCGCAATGTAGTTCGGTTTGTAATTGATGAGGCACACTGTTTTTCATCATGGGGTCAGGATTTTAGAGTGGACTACCTTTATATTGGAGATTTTATAAAAACCTTACAAGAAAAGAAAAACCTTGAAAACGGCATACCGGTTTCTTGTTTCACTGCAACTGCGAAACAAAATGTAATTCAGGATATTAAGGATTATTTTCAAGAAAAACTATCGTTACGGTTAGAGACTTTCAGCTCAAATGCCTCACGTACCAATCTAAGCTATAAGGTAATCCCGAAAGATAACGAGGAAGACAAATACAATTCATTACGAAATCTTATTGATACAAAAAAGTGTCCAACAATTATATATGTTTCAAGAACGCGGAGGGCTTACCAAATAGCAGAAAGATTGTCAAACGACGGGTATCTTGCAAAGCCTTATCATGGAAAGATGGATAAGCAGGAAAAGTCGGAAAACCAAGATGCATTTATACGTGGTGATGTTGATATTATGGTTGCAACATCTGCT
>JAQVZQ010000063.1 GCA_028708095.1 Dysgonamonadaceae bacterium | reverse complement strand
ACTGTTAGCGAGCTGAGTGGTAAGTTAGAAGGTCCTGTGGATCACTCTGTGCCTGTTGTTAAGGTTGAAAAGTCTTCAGGGGAATTGCTTGCAACTTTATTTGGATATGCCTGTCATGCCACTACAATGGATATTTATGATTTTTCAGGCGATTACCCAGGGTTTGCACAAATAGAATTGGAGAGAATTTTCCCGGGGAGCACGGCCATGTTTTTTGCTGGAGCAGGAGCAGATCAAAACCCTCTGCCCAGAAGAACTATTGCTTATGCCCGTCAATATGGAAAAGAACTTGCATCTGCTGTTGAAGCTGTAGCAAACGAACCGATGCAAGAGTTGTCACCCAGTTTATCGACAGCCTACTCTAAGGTAGATCTTGAATTTGCCAACCCGACACCAACTCAGAGTGAACTGATGAAAATGATTGAAGAAGCTTCCATTCCGAGTTACCTTATTCCTCAGGCTAAAGTATTATGGAATAAGCTTGAAAGGGGTGAAACACTTATAACCTCTTATCCCTATCCAGTGCAGTTCTGGAAAATTGGTGAACAAAATATGGTGATAATGGGGGGCGAAGTTGTAGTAGATTATGCCATCACCTTAAAACAAATTTTTGGAAATGATCTGTTTGTTATGGGCTATGCCAATGAAATGATGGCATATATTCCTTCTACCAGGATTTTAAGTGAAGGAGATTATGAAGCTACAAGGTCGCCAATATTTACAACACCATGGGCACCAAACATTGAAATGAAAATTATATTGGAATTAATAAAATTAGCACATCAGGTTGGAGCAGAATATAGCCTGAGTCAAAACTAATTAAGCAATTGTTTTGTTTATAGGATAATACATGTTTCTATAAACCATGAAAGTAGAATTGGAATATAATAATTAATTTTAATTGAACATTATGAAATTGAAAATTTTATTTATAACTTCTCTTTTAGTTTTTGGAGCAGGTTTTAAAGTACTATCAGCACAAAAAACAACTCTAGGTTGGGAAGCAGGAGTAGCAAAAAGTATAATTACGCCTAAGGAACCTATGTGGATGTCTGGCTATGCAGCCCGGACTAAACCTGCAGAAGGGAAAATACATGATCTATGGGCTAAAGCATTATTTTTAGAAGACTCTTTAGGGAATTCATCTTTATTGATTACATCTGATATTGTCTATTTTACAAAAGAAATTTCAGATTTAATTCGAAATGAGTTACAAGAAAAATTAGGACTTTCTAAATCACAAATAATATTGAATAGTTCGCATACACATTCTGGACCAGAGTTAATTGGTAACAACTTGCGATATACTTATTCAAAGCATTTCGATCAGGTTTATCAAACTAATGGAAAATACTCAAAACTGAGTGAAGATTACTCTTATTGGTTAGCCAATAGGGTGGTGGAGTTAGCAGAAGAAGCAAAAAATTCTAAACACCCCGTAAATATATTCTCTGGGAATGGCACGGTCAGATTTCAAGTAAATAGACGCAATAACAAAGAATCGGAGCTTACCAACCTTCACGAATTAAAAGGACCAAACGATTATTCGGTGCCTGTTTTAAAGATTGAAGACAAAGAAGGTAACTTAGATGTGATTGTATTTGGTTATGCCTGTCATGCTACTGTTTTAAGTGGTTATGAATGGTCAGGTGATTATCCTGGTTTTGCGCAAATAGATCTCGAGAATAAGTATGAAGGTGCTACCGCCATGTTTTTTCAAGGAGCAGGAGCAGACTTGAACCCATTACCACGTCGTACCGTGGCACTAGCAAAACAATATGGCAGTGAGCTGGCTGCGGCAGTAGAACGTACTTTAAGTGACAACATGCAGCGTCTTTCACCAAAATTGGAAGTAGCATATTCTGAAATAAACTTAGATTTTGTTGAAAGTGATTTAACTGCAATAGAACAATTGAAGGATGTTATCAAAGAATCTTCAGGTTATGCTGATTATGATAAACGCAATGCAAAGTTTGTTCTTGAACAACTTGAAGCTGGAAAGAAAATAAATACAACTTTCTACCCTTATCCTATACAAGCATGGAAATTGGGTCAACAGGTTATTGTTGCTTTAGGTGGTGAATTAACTGTAGGTTATGCTATTAGGTTAAAACAAGCTTTCGGGAACAATATTTTTGTGTTGGGTTATAGTAATGATGTAACTGGATATATACCTACTGCTAAAATATTACAAGAAGGAGGTTATGAGGGAGCCAGGGCGCCCATTCCTTCGATGCTATGGAGGTCAGACATTGAAGAAGTAATTGTTAATGAAGCATCTCGTTTGGTTAATTCTATTATAACTGATTAGTAGTTTACTTAGATTGTTAATAAACAAAAGAATATGAACAGAAGAAATTTTATTAAAAAAAGCATGTTCGGTGGAGCTAGCATACTAGTTGCTTCAAGTTTCAATAATTCATCTGTATGGGCAAATACAAAAGGTGATAATAAACTACCTGCTATATTAGGAGGACAAAAATCTCATGCTGGTGTTTGGCCTGCATGGCCAATATGGAATCCAAAAACAGATGAGAAAAAGCTGTTAGATGTAATGCGCAGCGGTGTGTGGTCACGAAGAAATACAGTTACAGAATTTGAACAACAGTGGGCGAAAATAATTGGTTCCAAGCGATGCTTGTCGGTAGTTAACGGCACTAATGCGCTTAATACTGCATTAGCCCAACTAGAAATTGGTTGGGGCGATGAAGTGCTTGTTACACCTTATACTTTTATTGCTTCTATCTCCTCTATTTTATTTAATGGGGCTATTCCTGTTTTTGTAGATGTTGATCCTGAAACTTTTCAGATGGATCCGAATAAAATTGAAGCAAAAATAACACCCAATACTAAAGCAATTGTACCAGTGCATATTCTTGGTCTTCCATGTGATATGGAGCATATAATGTCCATTGCAAACAAACATAAACTTTTGGTTGTTGAAGATGCCTGTCAGGCATGGTTAGCTGAAATAAACCACAAAAAAGTGGGAACTTTTGGAAATGCTGGTTGTTATAGCTTTCAAAACTCAAAGAATATGCCAATGGGTGAAGGTGGTGCCATTGTAAGTGACGACGATGCGTTTATGGATCGTTGCTATTCTTTCCACAATTATGGAAATCCTTATGGATCTCTTGCGGGTCAATTTAGTGCAGGAACTTCTATGATAGGCACCAAGCTTCGCTTGACAGAATATCAAGCTGCCATTGGTCTTGCACAACTAGCCCGTCTTGAAGAACAAACCAAGACGCGTAACGTGAATGCAGGTTATTTAAGAGATCAAATAAAAGACATACCTGGCATATTGCCTTATAGGTTATATGATAATGTGACACAAGCTGCTTTTCATCTATTTCCTTTTCGCTACCAAAAAGAATCGTTCAAAGGTCTTTCTCGTAGTGGATTCTTAAAAGCCTTACAGGCTGAGGGAGTTCCATGTTCTAGTGGGTATGCTGAGTTAAATAAAATGCCTGTATTAAAGAATGCTTTTGAAAGTAAATATTTCAAGATGTTTTATCCGAAGAGGCGAATAAATTATGAGGAATATGCAATTGAAAATTCATGTCCAGAGAATGAAAAGCTGTGTAACGAACATGCAGTTTGGTTTTCTCAGAGCTTATTACTGGGTTCAAAATCTGACATGGATAATATTGCTTTTGCTATCAATAAAATTCATAAAAATGCAGATAAAATAAAAAATAAATTCAATGACTAAAAGCAAATTGCATTATTGAAGTCAATCATTAAGTTTCTATATCAAGTTTACTTTTCGATTTGATGATAAAGAAGTTAATGTTGAGAATATAATAAATCAAATTAATTTTTAATTGGTGATGCGAAACGTTGACTAGTATTATTTATATCACAATGAGAAAATATATTTTTACATTTAAAAGAAAACTTCTAATAATCTTTTTTATAATCATGCTTGGAGCAATTTCATCTTTTCCCATTCATTCAAAAAACATTCATTCAAATACTTCTTCTGAAAAAGAAAGTATTGCAAACGATAACAACTGGCAGGTCGGAATAGGTCGAAGAATAATTACACCTGAAACTAAAGTATGGTTAGCTGGATATGGACACAAGAGAGTACCTTATGGGAAAATTCATGACTTATATGTAAAGGTCATGGCTTTGAAAGATACAAATGGCAAAATAGTGATTCTCGCCACTTCTGACAATCAGGGTATGTCTAAGACTGTCTATGAAAGTATATATCAGAAAGTTCATCAACGTTTTGGTGTTGAGCGTAAAGACTTTATGTTGACTTTCTCTCATAATCACTCTGGCCCAAGATTGACCGATGATTTATGGGATTATTATCCTGTGGATAAAGAGCAAGAACGATTAGTGGTTGAGTATTCTGACTGGATGAGTGATAAACTGATAGAAGCTGTAGATGAGGCATTGAAAAACTGGCAACCAGCTAAACTTTTTAAAGGAGAAGGAAAGTGTACGTTTGCAGTAAATAGAAGAGAGAATAAAGAATCTGAGGTGGAAGAGATGCTTAAATCTGGACAAGCATTGAAAGGTCCTGTTGACCATTCTGTACCTGTTTTGGCAATAAAAGGAGAAAGTGGGAATCTTATTAGTGCTTTGTTTGGTTATGCTTGTCACGCTACAACAATTTCTTTTAATGCTTGGAGTTCTGATTATCCTGGATTTGCTCAGATTAATCTCGAAAAGAATAATCCTGGCACTGCTGCATTGTTTTTTAATGGTTGTGGAGCGGATCAAAATCCTTTACCAAGAAGGAAAATGGAGTTATGTGAAAAATATGGTAAAATGCTTTCTGATGCTGTTGAGGAAGTTTTGGCGGGACCAATGGATCCAATTTATTCCAGTATAAAGACTGCTTTTGAATATGTGAGCCTCGATTACGAGGAGGTAGTAACCAAAGAGAAATTGTTGCCTGTTGCGAATGGAGATAGTAAATTACATGCAAGATGGGCTAAAAGAATGCTAGAAAAGATAGATGCGGGTATTGAATTAGAGAAATCCTATCCCTATCCAGTTCAAGCATGGAAACTTGGGAATGAATTGCTTTTTATTGCAATGGGGGGAGAAGCAGTGGTTGATTATTCTTTACGATTTAAAAAGGAGTATGATCAACAGACTACTTGGGTCAGTGGATATGCCAATGAAATGGTAGCCTATATCCCTTCCCGCAGAGTTTGGGAAGAAGGCGGCTATGAAGGCGGTTCACATCTTGATGAATATGGTCGACCTGCATGGAGATGGGCAGGAGATGTGGAGACTCGCATTGCAAATGGTGTACGTAAAATCGTGCTCGAATTGAAGTAACTTTATTGGGGTATCTAAAGCTCCTTGTATTTCTTACCATTATAGTTGCTTGTTCGTGTCTGCCAGAAAACCCCTTATTTTTAAGTCTTTGATAAAAAACTCACAAGAACTTCGAGCAGATAAAAAAATATTTAAGAAATCATGATAAAAAAAAAGAATATGAAACGAACCGCATTATTAATATCATTTCTTATAGTTTTTATATCAAGTTCGCCAACTCTTTTTAGTCAAAACACACAGGATGAGTGGAAAGTTGGTGTTGCACGTCAAAATATAACACCTCAATCTCCTGTTTGGATGGCGGGTTATGCAAGCTGGACTACTCCATCTGAAGGTAAATTACATGATATATGGGCAAAAGCTATTACATTAGAAGATGCACAAGGTGAGCTGTCCGTTTTGATAACCACAGACTTATCTGCTATTCCGAAAGAACTGTCGGTCAGTTTTAAGGATAAGGTTAAACAAAAGCATGGCTTAGAAAAATCACAAGTTATCTTGAGTTGTTCTCATACTCATTCAGGTCCAGTTGTTACAAGATCATTAAAGTATATTTATCCAATGAGTTCGAATGATTGGGAAAATGTGGATAGATATACCGTAGAATTGGAAGAAATGCTTCTGCAATTAGTAGATGAGTCAATTCATAATTTGATTCCTGCAAAAATATATACTCAGAATGGTACTACTCGCTTTCAAGTAAACAGGCGAAACAATCAAGAATCAACAATAATAAACACAACAGAATTAAAAGGACCAAATGATTATTCAGTTCCAGTTATTAAAGCAGAGGATTTAGATGGAAATTTAATTGCAATCATCTTTGGTTATGCATGTCATCCAACCACATTATCCATTAATAAGTTTTCAGGTGATTATCCTGGTTTTGCACAAATAGAGTTAGAAAACTTATATCCTGGAACAACAGCAATGTTTTTTCAAGGTGCTGGAGGAGATCAAAACCCGCTTCCACGTCGTACAATTCCATTGGCTATTCAATATGGAAAGGAGTTAGCAGCGGCTGTAGAAAGGGTTTTATCAGAGGATATGATAAAACAAGACAGCAAATTGGTTACAAAGTACAATGAAATCGAACTTCCTTTTGACGATCCTCTTCCAATGGAAGAAATGAAGGAAATATCCAAAAGAGATGATTATCAAGGGAAATGGGCGCAAGGAATGATTGATGATTATCAAAGAGACGGATATTTAATTAAATCGTATCCATTTCCAATAGGTTATTGGGAAATAGGCAACCAAAAACTATTTGTTCTTGGTGGAGAATCCACAGTTTTCTATAGTTTAAAACTCAAAGAAATCTATGGGGACGAAGCTTTTATTATGTCTTATGCTAATGATGTAATGGCATATATTCCCTCTGAAGTTATTATAAATGAGGGCGGTTACGAAGGGGACACCTCACAACGAGCATTTGGATTACCAGCTAAGTGGAGCAAGGAAATTGAATCTCTTATAATTGAGGGAATAAAAAAAATGGTTATTCAAGATAATTAAATCGGTTTATCTTTTAGATTCCTCAAGAAGTGTATGAAATCTTTTAATCATTTTTTTTACGTTATATCAATAATGTTCTTTATTTTTGCTATTCACTAAGGTTTAATTTATTGTAAATAAAATATAAAGAATATGAGTACAAGAAGAAGTTTTTTAAAAACAGCAGGAAAAGCACTTGTTATAACCAGTGTTAGTCCTAAATTTTATTTGAAATCAGCTAATAAAATGTCAGCCAATCAAAAACCAATTCGTATAGGAATAATTGGTGCTGAAAACTCTCATACCATTGGCTTTGGTAAAATGTTCAATATTGATAAAAAGTTTCCTGGAGTAGAAGTGAAATACGTTTGGGGCGAAACTGACGAAGCTGCAAAAAATGCAATGGAAAAAGGCGGTATTCCTTTTCAGGTGAAAGATCCAGCAGAGATGATGGGAAAAATTGATGCATTAATTGTCGATCACCGACATCCGAAATACCATCTTGAGCCAGCCATTCCTTTTGTTAAAGCTGGTATTCCCACATTTATTGATAAACCATTTTGTTACAGAGCACCTGAAGGAAAAGCTTTTTTGGAATTAGCACATAAATCTGGTGCACCAGTTACATCATATAGTTCGATAGGTTACTCAGAGGCTACTTTTAACCTTAGAGAACAGGTGAGAAATATGGAAGATGTTAGACAGGTTCTAACCACAGGTCCAGTGGTTTTAGATTCGGAATATGGAAACGTGTTTTTTTACGGAGTTCATATGGTTCAACCTCTTATGGCAATATTTGGAGAAGATATCGAACAGGTTAGGGTTTCAAGAAGTGGAAGTCTTGGAAATGCAAGCCTGAAGTTTTCAAGTGGTTTGTTTGCTACAATGATATTTAAAGAAAAAGCAAGAGGCTGGGAAACATATGTTGAAGCATCAAATAAGTGGATTGAATTAAAACCTCAAGTTCAAGAGTCTAATCCAGCTATCAATTATGTTGATATGGTGGAAATGTTCCGTACAGGCAAAGAGCCTCGAACTCATCAAAGCATTTTAAATAGTGTGTCAGTATTGGAAGCTTTGGAGAAATCCGCTGAAAATGACAAATGGGTTGATGTGAAATATGAAGTATTAAATTATTAACAAAAAACAAGTTTGCTCACAATCTTTAATTTACATAGAAACTTGAAAGTTTCATACTTGTTCTAAACCATGCTTACGTTGCATGGTTTAGAATTTTTTAAATAATGAGGTTAAGCGAGTAAATTACTAAGAAAACATATAATAAGAATAAAATGAAACAATCCAGAAGGTCATTTCTTAAAACTTCCGCATTAGGTGCGGCAGGTTTAGCTATAGGTGGAAGGGGTATGAGTTCAAAAAGCTATGCTAATATTATTGGTTCTAATGATAGAATAAATGTAGCCATCATTGGAATGGGCCGTAGACTCGAAGCTTTTGTTACACCTGTTTCAAAAAAGGAAAACAATGCTCGTCTCACCTACCTTTGTGATGTGATGGAAGAACGGCGAGTAAAAGGTGCCGAACGATTCTCTAAGGTCTTGGATTATACTCCAAAGCTTGAGAATGATGTTAGACGTATACATGATGCTAAAGATGTAGATGTCTTGATTCATGCAACACCCGATCATTGGCATGCACCAGGAGCTTGCTATGCAGTTCAAGCAGGAAAGCATGTGTATGTAGAGAAACCTTGTAGCCATAATCCGCGAGAAGGAGAATTGCTAATTGAAATTCAAAAAAAACATAACAAAGTTATTCAAGTAGGTAATCAGTATCGATCTTCAAAGAAAACAATAGAGATCATAAATGAAATTCACAATGGAATTATTGGAGAAACATATGAATCTATTTGTTTTTATACTGCCAGTAGAGGTGAAGTTCCTGTTGCTAAGTTAGCTCCTGTTCCCAAAGGATTGGACTGGGACTTATTTCAAGGTCCAGCACCCAGACAAGAATATATGCATGACACTTGGGATTATAACTGGCATTGGTATGGTTGGGCATTTGGAACTGCGGAATCAGGTAATAATATGATACACCGATTTGATTTAGCAAGATGGGCAATGCAATTAGATTTCCCTGAACGAATTGATGCAGTTGCATCTAAAAATCATTTTATTGATGACGGCTGGACAGTGTATGACACGATGAGTACCACTATTAGGTTTCCTAACAATAAAGTAATAAAAGGTGACTGTAAAAGTAGAAACGGTTACAAAACTTATGGAGCTAACAACGGAGTTGTTGTATTTGGTAGTAAAGGATCAGTGTTCTTATCTGGAACTGGATATAAACTTTATGATCGAGAGGGTAAATTAATTAAAGAAGATGATTCAAATGTTGACTTGGTTGATTTGCATTTTAATAACTTCTTAGATACAATCAGAGGAAAAGCAAAAGTTACTTCACCAATTGACGAAGCAGAAAAAAGCACACTTTTATGCCACCTATCAAATATTGCATATAGAACAGGTAGAAATTTTGATATAAATACAAATAACGGACAAGCTCTTGACAACGAAGCATTAAAGCTTTGGAGTAGAGAGTATGAACCAGGTTGGGAAATTAAGGTTTAGTTTTTTTATAGCTTATTTATTTAATCGAAATTGAAACGAACTTTCATTTCGCTTCAATGATAAATTATTTATTCGTAGGCAAAAGTCATTTCATGTTAATAAAGCATGAAATGGCATTTTGTCTATTATTTATAATCACAAAATAGGAAAAGTTTTTACTTGAGTGTTTAAGGTTGCTTTATTATTTATCTGCTATTATTAAATGTTAGAATGAATTTAAAATCCATAACTTGAGAATTAAATATGAAGAAAGAAAAAACTTTTGATGGAAAAAAGAGCGATAGAATGAACCAACACTTTTGTAAGTGGTACTTTGTTTTTATTACCCTTATTCTTATCTCTGCAAGTTGTAATAAAACGAAAGAATTTGATGCTGAAATTGAAGGAATTCATTATATAAATAATACCCCTATCAGAATTGGAATAAAGGATGGAAAGATTGCAGATATACAAAAATTGAAAAAACTGACCAATGAAGATGACGCTATTTTTATTGCTCCTGGACTAATTGATAATCAAGTTAATGGTTATAAGGGATATTCTTTTATTGATATTGGCAATGAGTTAACACTTGAAGGCATTAAAACAATAACCTCAGGATTTTGGGAAGTAGGCATTACAACTTATATACCTACTCTTGTAACCTCTTATCATGATATTCACCTTAAGAATTTAAAACTACTTGCAACCGCCAAAAAAGATGATGAAACACGAGGTTCTATTGCAGGTTTCCATCTTGAAGGTCCTTATGTTTCACCTGAAAATGGTTTTCGGGGAGCACATCTTCTAATGCATGTAAGAAAACCTAACTGGGATGAATTTATGGAATTATACGATGCTTCGGAAGGAAACATTTTGCAAACAACCTTAGCTCCAGAAATTGATGGAGCTTTTGACTTTATCTCCAAATGTAAAGAAAAAGGTGTTGTTGTGGCATTAGGACATCACAATGCATCTTCTGAGCAAATTAATGAGGCAATTAATCAGGGTGCAGTAATAGCTACTCATCTAGGCAATGCGATACCTAACTATATACACCGTTGGAATAACACTCTTTGGCCACAGCTTGCTGACGACAGACTAAATATTGGTATGATTTGCGATGGCTTCCATATTACTCCCGAACAGATAAAGGTTTTTTATAAAACAAAAGGATCAGATAAAATCATTATGACTTCAGATATGAGTCCTTATGGTGGTTTGACTCCTGGATTCTATTTTAATGCTATAGGAGATACGCTTGAGCTAAAAGCAGAAGGTGTAGTAATGTACCCAGCTAATGAATCTTTAAGTGGTTCTGCATCGCCCTTGTCTAAAATGGTCGGATATGTGATGAAAGTCACTGGTTGTGATCTTGCTGATGCTATTAAGATGGCGAGTACTAATGCTGCTCGAATATATGGCCTCGATGACAGAGGAGAATTAAAGCAGGGCATGAGAGCAGACTTAATCTTGTTTTCATTAGATGATTTTACAATGAATTTAAAAAAGACAATCGTAGAAGGTGACGTTGTATTTGACTCTTCAATTCAAAATTAGATAGTTTTAATTCAGAGTTTTTACGAACTCCAAGCATAGCTTTCAAGAACTACTTATCACTTGGATTTAGTGTCATTCATATATTGCAATCAATCGTTCAGTAATGAATTAGCACAGAGTTTCTCATAATCAGCTGTAAATTAGACAACTTTTTGGCAAGTTTATTATTTAGTTGTCTGTTCGGTTTAATAACAATGTGGAGTTATTAAAAAAAATGAGAAGCTTGCGAAATACTTCAATTCATCAAACAAAGCGCAGTCAGTTAATTAGAGAAAACCGAATAATGAACAATTAATAAACGTTATTTCCCCTGATTAAAAAAAAATGAAAATTAAAATTCCAAAGAAAATTGCAATTGCCTTTGCTGCTGTAGGTCCGGGCTTGTTTCTGATTGGGTATAACATTGGTACGGGTAGCGTTACTACTATGGCCAAAACGGGAGCCGAACATGGAATGGAATTGTTTTGGGTACTTGTGCTGTCCTGTATCTTTACGTTTATATTGATGGTAGCTTATGGAAAAGTGACCCTCGTTTCTGGTAAAACAGCCCTCAATAATATTAAACAAGAATTTCGTCACGGATGGTTGTTGGCACTGTATATTCTAATCGCATTGATCATTGGCGAGCTGTTGGCATTGATGGGAGTAATGGGTATTGTGGCCGATTTGGTGCAGGAAGCTATAAGATTGTTGTTTGGTGGCTATATGATGAACCGTGCTTGGATTATTGCAATACTGGCTGTTTTAATTTATTTTCTGCTATGGTTTGGCCAATATAAAACTTTCGAAAAAGTACTCACTGTGTTCGTCATTTTTATGGGGCTTTCCTTTATCATGGTGTTTTTTATGGTTAGTCCTAACTTTTCGGCTATTGCAAAAGGGTTGGTGCCAGGCATACCTAATACTCCTGGCGCATTTGGACTTGTCGCTGCTATTGCAGGTACTACCTGTTCAGCAGCTGTGTTTATAATGCGAAGCACGGTTGTAGCAGAAAAAGGGTGGGACATTAATAACCTAAAAGACGAGAAAAAAGATGCGGCATTTTCGGCAACTATGATGTTGTTCATCAGCGGCATTATCATGGCAGTAGCTGCAGGCACATTGCATCTGATGGGTCTAAAGCTGGAAAACACAATAGAAATGATACACCTTTTTGCGCCTATTGGTGGCAATACTGCTGCTTTCATCCTTATATTGGGCATTGTCGGAGCCGGGCTTTCTACCATTTTCCCCATTGTACTGATTGCACCATGGTTGATTTCTGACTATACTGGTAAACCGCGGAATATTCGTTCCACCCAATCCCGAGTCTTAATTTTTATAGCTATGCTTTTCGCATTTGGTACCGTCTTTATAGAGCAACGCCCTCCTGCGCTCATGGTGTTTTCACAGGCTTTTCAGGCAGTCATCCTCCCCGCGGTAGCCATCCCCATCCTGCTACTTATAAACCGACAAACGTTAATGGGAAAACACAAAGCTGGCTTGCGCGAGAATATCGGTATTTGGGCTGTGGTACTTTTTTCATTTATAACTAGCTGGTTTGCCATAACAGAATTATTTTAAAACGAATGACAGTGTTTTAGCATTTAGTACATTACAGAAATTACTGCTGGAATATACGTTTAAGAGTGCTTGAAGATAAGTATATATCGTGAGAAAATATTTTTCAGACGACGGATTGGACGTTCAACTGTTGAAAATTGAATCCGTCACCTAAAAAATATTCTCAAGTGAAGAAATGAGAGAAAAATGACCCGAATTGAGAAAAACAAGTGAAAAACAATGCATCCGATACCAAGAAAAAATTTTTAGTGTGTGAATTGTGAAATAAATATAGAAATATGAGGATGACAAGACGAAAACATGCGTTTTTTTGCATATAAAGAGAGTTTCAACTGTTGCAAAACATTTTCAAGACGACGGAAACGATTTTCAACAGTTGAAAATTGAATCCGTCACCTAAAAAATATTTTGAAAAACCTTATTATCACCAAAATGTAGCAAACAAAGCTAAGAATGAGAATAATATGGCTTATTCTGATTTTGATACAAGGAGAGTAGTTTAAAGCCTCACAAAATGGTGGTGAAACGTTTTTTTGTCATGTACTTAGGTTTTAGCATTAAAATGTTGTGTAAATTCCAATAAGTAAGATATCCTAAATTCCCTTGTATGATTGCCAAATAACTTCGTACTTATCACAAAACCTGTTGTTCATTTCGTCTACAATGTTTCTATACTTACTCGAAAACTTCTGCGGTAAGGTAGTTCTTCACTTTTCTTCCAACTCCTTTTCATATTTGCTGCTTAATGTTTTTTCACCCGTTAACCTATCACACAAAGTGATAAAAGCATAAAGTAATCAATATATTAACACATGTTTTCGTTATTTGAGTAGTTATTTACGCTAATATAGATGCATTAGTGTGTTTATTTTTTAATTTTGTTATATTGTGATGATTAAAAGAATGATACCCTATAATAAATCAAATGTTTTTTGAATGGAGATCATAAACGTATTACTTTTGCTGACTATATGGTTTTTTATTTAATTCGTTAAAATAG
>JAQVZQ010000062.1 GCA_028708095.1 Dysgonamonadaceae bacterium | reverse complement strand
AATGCATAACCAGTTTCAACACTCGACATAAAACACATTTCAGAGGCTATAAAATCAAACATACCATCAGGTAAAGCATCAGCAAAATCTACTAACTCCATCTCTCGCCCTCGATCTTCAAACACTGAGTAAGAAACAATAGGTGATGTACTTTTAGAAGACGGACGCCACTTAGCAGGATTGTTGAAAGCTTTTGCGGGCAACCAACCAGTAGCATGGCTAAAAAGAATCAAGCCATAACTTTCACCAGGAACTAAGCGCTTTGTATCTGCAATCACTTCACGCAGCAAAGCTGGCGACGCAGAATTCTCGTTGATATATCTGCGCAATGTATCCGTTGAGTTTACATTGTTGCGCTTTCCCATTTTCATCAACACAGGAGAAGAGTTATTCTGATCAGCAAAAATAACCAACGATCCTTCTGTTCTGAAATTCCATCCTTCCACCAATGCAGCATGTATATCCGCCACTTCTTTTGAGAGACTGTTATCACCTGCCAAATAGACAATTACTGTACGTCCTTTAGGTACGGTTGGATCGGAACTGCGCCTATTTGTTTGCGGTGCATTACCTGCTCTGTAGCCACTTCTATTATTTTGTGGAAAATCTAAATCGTCTGTACAAGAGAAACCTAAAAACAATAGGAGAATATATAAATATCGGTACTTCATTTCTAACTATTTTAATATTTACATTAAAACATATAACCAATAACAAAACTACAATTTATTTTGTATGTTTGTTACTTAAAATCCAAATAAACTATCACAATCCAATTGATAATGAAATCTAAACTACAGAGTTTAACAACCATTCTGTTCATATTGTTTGTTTTTTGCAATTGCACACAACAAAACTCCAAGAATTCCGATAAAGAATCGCCAACTCAGCAAGATGTTACTTTGTTACCCGAAAACAATACACCCGCTTTCCCATTACCTAAGGTTCCGATTATGATAACCGACCCGCAAGAAGGTGCTATCTATTTATCAAAACACTTTTGGGATAAATTCCCCTTCACAGACACCACCTTCATATCACTACCCGATATTACTGAACAAGCTTTCGTTGATTACATTCAAATTTTAAATAACATTCCACCTAAACATGCAGAAAGCTCACTGGAAAACATGCTGAATAAAGCCCAAGTAGAGCCAGCAATGTACGATCACTTCATATCGCTTTCCGAGAAATACTTTTACGACCCCAATTCTCCGTTTCGCAACGACGAGTTTTACATACCCGTAGTAGCACATTTGCTACAATCAGGAGTGCTATCTGAAGCAAAAGAAGAAGTGTATCGTTTTCAACAAACAATGATTCTTAAAAACAGAGTAGGCACCAAAGCGACCGATTTTGTTTACACCCTTGCCAATGGTTATAAGAAATCCTTGCATACATTGCAGAGTGATTACCTGATTCTTTTTTTCACCAATCCCGATTGTCCAATGTGTGCAACCACAACACAGCAATTGAATAGCTCCGAAGTTTTAAAAAGCATCTCATCGCTTAACACTCCCAACAAAAAACTTCTCACAGTCTTAACTGTTTATCCCGATAGTAATATTGACGAATGGCGCAAAGCATTGCCCAGCCTACCTCAAAAGAATTGGGTGAATGCATATGATGCTGGTACAATAGTTACCAACAAACGCCTGTATGATATTAAAGCCATTCCAACGCTTTATCTATTAAATAAAGAGAAACAGATTATTTTGAAAGATACCTCCTTTGAAGAGATTGAGGAGTACTTTATGAATATAAGACGTTAGATCAATAACGCACACAAGACAATCGTGCATTTTTCCATTTTCAATTCTGACAGTTTAGAAGCAAACTGTTATTGCTCGACCATGCCAAGATAATACCACTCAAAAATTAAATCTGTTATATAACTGTAAGAGTTTATAGTAGGATTTTACGAGTTTATTTTTTGGTCGTAACGTTCAAAAAGTTATCTTTGAGATATGTTTAAACGTAAAAAAATAATTAAGAACTTTGCTTGGCTACTCATGGTCGTTGTTGCCGCTTCATGCGTACCTAAGCAAGACAAACAAAATATAGAGACTAATCTCCCCGAAGAGACAAATCGTTCCTATGCTTACGGAATATGTGTAGACTCACTGGCTTTGAATCATTACAAGATAGAAAGAGGTAGTTATTTATCTTCAATTTTAATGGATCTTGGTTTCACGGGTGGTGATGTCCAACAGATTATTGACACTATATCCCCTCTTTATCCTCCTTCAAAACTACAGATCGGAAGCACTTATGCTACCATCACCACACCAGACACTACATCCACTATACAATATCTTGTGTTTGAAAAATCGAAAACTGATTATGTAGTTGTAGATTTCTGTAACAATAGTCTGAAAGTGCATCAATCAACAAAGCCGGTAACCATACAACGCAGATATGCAGAAGGTACCATCACCTCCTCATTGTGGAACGCAATCATTGAATCAGGTTCATCACCCATGCTTGCCCTTAAGATGTCTGATCTTTATGCCTGGCAAGTCGATTTTTTTGATACCAAACAGGGAGATTCATTTCGTTTGATTTATGATGAAGCATGGATAGATGACACAACATTTTTAGACATAGCATCCATAGAAGGAGCTGTGTTCAATCATCAGGGAAGAAAATTTATTGCGGTTCCCTTTGAACAAGATTCTACCAGGGAGTATTTCGACGAAGAGGGTAACAGTCTGAGAAAACAGTTTCTCAAAGCACCACTCGACTTTTTCCGTATTAGCTCCAGATTTTCTAATGCACGCTATCATCCTGTATTGAAAACCTACAGACCACATCACGGCGTAGATTATGCTGCTCCTACAGGTACTCCTGTGAAGACTGTTGGTGATGGAGTTGTTATAACAAAAGGATATCAAAGGGGCGGTGGTGGCAATTATTTGAAAGTTAAGCATAACTCAGTTTACACAACCACCTACATGCACTTGAGTCGCTTTGCCAAAGGAATACAAAAAGGAAGCTCCGTAAAGCAAGGAGAGGTAATTGGCTATGTAGGAGCAACGGGACTCGCCACGGGACCTCACCTCGATTATAGGGTGCACAAAAACAATCAACCCATCAACCCACTTACAATGGAAGCACCCCCTTCCTATCCTGTAAAACCTGAATTACTTGATAGCTTTTTGGTGATACGTGACAATATGATGATGCATCTTGACAGTATGCACTATGTTTTGAAAAAAACTGCCACCCCAGACTCACTAAGTTTGAATAAAGATGTATATACACAATCTTTATAAATTCTACTCACATCTGGTAGTTTCGAGTACAATATATACGAATTACAATCTTTATTCATAGAAAACTTTTTGCAAACATTTCTTAGGCGTAAGAAATGGCGGTAGAGCGATGAAAATTTCTTTGTACCTGTAAGAAATGGTTTTCATCAGATGAAACTCAAATCCTAAGCGTAAGAAATGATTTTCATCAGGCAATCTTCACTTCTTACGCGTAAGAAATGTTGCAAAACAGTCAACTTTCAGTTTCTAATGATAAAAAACTTCATTTGCCTCATTGTCCTACTTCCTATGGTTAAGAATTAGTCAAAAAGCTGATCAATTTCGTCGCTTTGGCTTAAAATTTAACGATTACACTTTTTCAAAACATTTTGTTCGTGTAAGATTCAATTTTCATCAGATGATCGTCAAATCTTACGCATAAGAAATGTTTTGGAAAAGATGAAACATCTCTTAAACGTAGGAAGTTGTTAGGAAACACTTATTTTCTTATCGTGCAGTCACCTCGAAGCCCTTTTCTCCAATTTCGCAACCAATTCTTAATTGTTTAGCACAGCGAAATAAAGCAAAAACTTCACAGAGTGAATGCAGTGTAGCAGAATAACATCATTCCTCTTTGGCTTTATTGTCAAACGATATGTTTTACCACAGATTTCCTTAATAACCTCTGCGCCTTCTTTGCGAACTTTGCTGTTAAAAACAATCAGCAAAATAATTCATCATATAAGTCAACGATTTAGCCAAAAAAAAGTGAGGCCATACAAATAGAATTTTGTACAGCCTCATCACATTTAAAAAACATATTAAATTCACGGGTTAACGCTTCAAATATTCTTTTAATGTTTTTAAATTAGCAATTACATTTTCTTTTTATTCCTCAACATGTTTCATTTTTTACAATCCAAATCGTTTCATTTCAATCACCCTTTGTTTAATTTTCAATTCCACATCGGGTATTGCTGTAGGCTTGTCTGTGATTACTTTAATTTCTTGTGGCTCAAAGTCAGTGTAAACATTCTTGGGTAGTGAGCTAGCATCCACCGAAAACTCATATTCACCCACTGGAAGAAACAATGTGAACTCGCCATTGGCATTTGTCAAAGCCTCTGTTTTCTTGCCATTTTTGGCAGTTGCCCAAACACGGAGTCCACCATGTTTTTCGGCAAACTTTTCGCTGGTGCGTGCATCATAGTTGTAGTATAGTTTACCAACAACTTTACCTGTTCTTTGCAATGGCACTTCATGCACTGTTCTCTTATCTTCAATATTGATGGAGGATGGAATAATGGCATACCAATCTTGTGAAGGGAATTTGATGGTGTAATTACCATAAGGCATTTTTTTATACTCCACAATACCATTGCCCAAACTGATAAAACTAACTCCTCCAATAGAAATAATGCGATCCTTTGCAGGTGTGTCCCCTTCGTCGTATATGCCATTGGCATTATTATCGTAGTACAAGAATAATTTTAGGTTCCCCTTTTTACCACCAGACAATGCTCCCTTGGAGGGAAGATTATAACGAACACCTGCTTGTAAGTTGGTGTTGAACGAGCTATAAGCTGAGCTACTATAATCATACACATATGCATTGGCAAAGCACGAAAACTGGTGAGAGATTGCATAATCCACACGACCAGAGTATGTCCAGTTTGAACCCGAATAAGAATCGCGATTGTAATTTACATCCAATTGTGTTTTTAGTTTTTTTCCAAAAAACTCTTTCCTTACTCCACCCGACACATTGAAACGATAATTGCTTTCATCATTCATAGCATTGAGATACGCCTCGTAAATAGAGAAGTTTCCTTTTTGATAATAGCTGTTCAATGAAAAGATACGATAATTATAGTTCGCATTCAAGCGTAATTGAAACTGTTGCTTGGTAGCAGAAGCTATTTTTGTAAAACCATTTTCAGCAGACAAATTCATTGTGTGTTGTGAGTTGCGGCTTCTCCAATTGATAGATTCTGTAAGGCTGTATGCATTCATGGTAGTTTTCGCATTGTCATTGTTTTGACTGAATCCAATTGCACCTTGATCTTTTTGTTTTTTTGCAGATAAACCAAGACTCATTTGATTGCTTAACGGAAAATTAGTTCCTGCTTCAATTCTTGAGTTGGAAAGATTGGAAGAATAGCCGTAGTATCGTTTTTCTAAATATTGAGGACTATAATTATATAAAGAGTAACCTGCCCATAAACTCATTTTACGAAATTGACGGCTGATGCGTTCATTCAGTTGTAACACTCCTCTTCTTACGCCTGGATAATAACCTGAACTTATAAAATTGTTGCTATTAAAGCTGTAATTGCCAAATTTGGCACTCATTTTATAACCCATAGCCACGGATGGTTCGATGGACGATTGATTTTGGTCTGCATTCAATAATCTTGTAAGTCCTCCACCCAACTCAAAACCAACGGTTATGTCTTTCGCCATTTGAAAGTTAAGCTCGTTCATCACAATCACATTTTCCGAATTGTCATAAGGTGTTTGGTCATACAAAACACTTCCCGCATAGCGTCCTTCTTTTACGGTGTTAAGTTCAGTTTTAGCATAAATGGTGTAGCCAGTGCCATTTTCAGATTTGTATTGATTGCCCAATAGATTGTAGCTTTTATCTACCCAACCCACTTCAAACAATTTGCTCTTAGCTTCATTCTCAATATATGTTTTTACACCTCTGCCATTGACAAATGTTTCCAGGTTTTCTGAAATATTTCCTACTCTAATGCCTTTGTTGTTCGATTTATAATCAATATACGTATTGGTGAGAAGAGGTCGGGTATTTCCGTGAGTATAAAAATAACCATCAAGATTAAAATCCAGATTACCATTCAGTAATTCATATTGTCCTTTTGCATTGAGTTGCAATGCCTCGTTTTGAGAAAACAGATTGATGCCACTCAAACTGATGCTGTTGCTGCTATATGAATCGAAACTATAACCAAAGGCTGCATCTGTAAATGTTCTGTTGCCCGATACATTTTGTACAGTCACCATTATATTATTAATCAACTCACCATTTTCGTATAGTGCAGCCATATTTACAGTATAGCGCTCTACGCTCAACAGCTCTTTAGTGATTATCTTGCTAAAAGTAATAATGGTATCCTGAAAAGAACCCAACACTATTTGTTTCTTTTCTACTTTCTTCCCACCCCTCATATCGGGGAAAGATGCAGTAACTATAATGTTTTCATTGCTATTACCCTGGTTACTTAGTCTGGCAGATACTGTGAGAGAATCACCCACATGCTGCATCAATTCATTGGCATTTTGTGCTGATAGTTGAACCTGTCTTTTGGGATTTACAATTAAAGTGGTGATAAATTGTGCTTTTGTGATATTATTATTGTCAATCAACTTGAACATTATATCCGTTTTACCAGCTGGTACACTTTTGCTAATTGATATACGCACTGGAATAAACATTTTGGCATTGCCATCAATGTGAATAGCATTTACAGTTTGACCAATTAGTTGAATTCCTTCAATGGTTTGAATCTCAATTTTTCCATCAAAGGGAGATGTACTTCCGTTTTTCAGTTGAATGGTGAGAGGAACTAAATCGTCATTTTTGGCCACTATCTCGCTATCTGTTTCTATCAAAAAAACAGACGGAACATTCTTTTGAGCAAATCCAAATGCGCACAAGAATGACAGTGATAATAATAATACGACCTTATTCAAAATGAAGATAGTTGTAAAAGCTTTTTATTGAGGAGCTAACGTATAAACCAAAGTTGTTTCGTAGCTCGCAGGTTTAGCATTTAACATTCGCTCGTCGTTAGGTTGCGTGAAATAACGCAAATTAAATAAACGAGGTTGAGTGCCTGAATTGGTTGCATTAAAAACAGTTTGATCATTTCCTGATAGTGATATTGTACCTCCAACTGCGCTATTATTGGGATCTTTTATTTCTAAACTCACAGCACTTACAGGAAGTATATGAGTACCTGCCTCAAAGTTTGTTTTCAAACTACGTACTTGCACAGCATAACCAGTATTGGAAGTGACAGACAAACCATTTTGATATGTTTGCGAAACTCCATTTACATAATCTGTAATCGTTTTAAATTCTAACAAACCATTTCGAGCGTTTGAGTTTACTTGAATACCGTAAGTGGGCTCTGAAGGAGGAGTCCCTGTTGGGTAAATTTGCATAAATACTTGAGGACTTGACTGGGTTATAGACTTATCATTAGCTCCTAAAACAGAGAAAGTTAATGATAATATATATTGGCTCCACGTTTTCAGATTCTCTAAATAGCTACCTCCCTCAATCAAAACATCAAAATCGAACGTGTATTTTTTATAATATTCTTCAGGTCCATTTCTTAATGGAAAGCTAGAACGATTTATTATATGCTTATCATTAAAACTCAGTGGTATTGGTGTTTGATTTGCACCTAAATCTGCTAATGTTGGTCCTCCAGTAACTTGATTGATACGAATACTTATTTTTGTAGGATCAAATATCTTTCCTTCAGGATTAGTTATGGGAGGGTTGGCACGAACAACCAAAGACCAATTGGGATAGTTAATGTTTTTGCCACTTAAATTGATGCTAAATCTAAATGCATTATAAGTTGTCGAGCCAGTATAAGAGGTTAATTCAATCCAACTTGAGTTTGACTCGGAAGTAACCTGTGCAGAAAGCTTTTGTGAGTAAAAAAATGCAATTGAGATAAAAGTAACTACTGCAATAAATAATTTATTTTTCATAATCGAATGATAATTCCGCCATCTTAACCGATGAGGCATGTTCATAATCGAATATCGCCGTAGCAATGTATTTAGATGCATCTAAGTCTTCTGGCAATCGGAAGTAAAGCTCTCGTTTGTCGCCCGGCATAGAATAAAAGATAACATCTTCCAATTTAGTCTTCTTTCCTGTGTTCTGATTCAACAATTCACAAGTAATAGTTCCATCCGTCCACACATTGCCAATGTTTTCAAAGGCAAATTTTAGTTGGTTTGGATTCTCTTTATTGTAAGCAAAATTGGTGATATCTACATTTGCATCACGTTTTGCAGCTGTGCGATGATATATTTTCACTCCAGAGCGAACTGCTATCTTAATGTTGGCACCTTGCTCGTTCACTCCATCCGTTGGATTTATTTGGGTGATAAACAACATACATGTATGGACAGGCATAGAGTCAGGAAGATTCTCTGGAACTCTCATTCTCACATCCAACTCATAGCTTGCACCAGGTGCAACCGAGAAGAAAGATTGTGGCAAAATATCAACCCATTCTGCACACGAATTACTCAACTCGCCCGCTTCAGCCATCACATTGTTGCCAATACTGTCGTACTTCCAATCGCCAAAAGAAACAGAAAGCTCCAACGTATTTGTTTTGCTGGGATTGCTAACCAATATTTGTTTTGTTTCACTTTGACCTGCATCCAGTGTGAAATAAGTTCGTGGCGGACTAACAGATAAACCTGTTTGGGCATTGGCCTTGGATGAGGCAATTAATAAAACGAGCAGGGTAGCAAGTGCAATAAAACAAGAAGATAAATTTGTATTCATAATTTCTAAGTTATTGCGCAAATTTAATCAAAAAAAAGCAATTAATGGATAACTCCACTAATTGCTTTCTTGTTATTGTTATTTTCAATTCTACTTATTGAGCAGCAATTGTATAAGTTACGGTTGTTGAGTAAACAGTTGGATTTTCGTCATTGAAATAATTGTTTACATACCCGTCTCCTCCTAAACCAATATAGGTTATATTAAAATTTTTATCAACCCCGCCAGTACCACTATTAATTAAATTTGTAGCAGTAGTAGAAAGAGCAACCTCAGCCATAGTTTGTCCAGCCAATGGATTAGTAGAACCCACTTCTGCTTTAACTTTGATAGTTGAGGCTGAAATAGTTTCAGCTCCATTTACTCTTTTAATATCATCAACATTAGAAGCTACCTGAACGATAAAAGCTCCTGTACTATATATGTTTAGATGATCTGCCTGCAAAGAAGAAACCCCTTCATCATAATTTACTGTAGTCTTATACTCTAAGTCAATATTCTTCTGAGTTGAGTTAACAACTATTGTTTGAATAGGATTTAGTTTTACATTAAGTGTAACATTGTCTGTATTGGTTACCTGTGCATTTGCCACTGAAACCCCTGCGAATAAAATTGCTGCGAATAAAATTACTTTTTTCATGTTGTTTTGTTTTTAAATTGTTTGTTGTTTTTATAAATGTTGTTTTGTTTTTATTTGATGCGACAAAGATAGTTTCACTTGAAACAGATTCTTGTAGTAAAAATTGGAACTGTTTGTAGTAAATTTACTACATGATCTTAGGTGTTATTTTTCTTTGTTTTCAAATTCGTTAATTTGATGGTGCAAAGATAGTGTGCCAATAAATTAATATTTGTAGTAAAAATTGGAAGTGTGTGTAGTAAAATTACGACAAGAGGGGGGGGAGTTAATTACGAATTAGGAATTACGAGTTACGAGTTACGAATTACGAGATGTATGATTAGTACGCTGATGGGGCTGATGGATGCGGACAAAATTTCAATTACAACGCTTCGACAGGCTCAGCGACCGTGCAGCTCTGATTGATTGCAACAAGTGAAGTATGGTTGAGAATTTGTATTCAAAAAACTTATTTGCATTTGTATTTAAACCTTAGTAACGTGTAATACAACAATCAAAATCAACCTTATTAGCTTATTAGAACACGGATGACACGGATGGTACGAATGAGAACGGATAAATCAATTGAATAGAAATATCAGATTTGCTCGCAGTTGATGCCGATGGAGCTGATGAACGCAGATAAATACCCCCACCCCCCCCTAAAGAGGGCTTTTGAAAGTATAGATCTAAATGGTAGTGTGGATGATTAAATATTGCACAAACAAGCTCCCCCTTCAGGGGGCTGGAAGTTAACTGTAATCATGGTACAACAGAATAGATATTCAAAATTCTTATTTGCATTTCCATTAAACCTTAGTAACCTATGATACAACAACCAAAGCAACCTTATTAGCTTATTTGAAAATAAAAAGAGGTGAATTAAAATAAGAATACAAAATTTGCACGCAGTTGATGCTGATGAAGCTGATGAACGCGAATAAAATTCAATTACAATAACTGGTTGGAAACGCTTCGACAGGCTCACCGGCCGCTTATCAAAAAAGTATAGACGTCAGAGAAACGATCAAATACTTTTTAAAGCGTCTCCATGCTATATACAACATGCAGATCATCTCCATCGGTTTCGAAATTATACCTTTCGGCATTGATAAATCCGTTAATTGATTTGTTTAGTTCTCCTGGAATTTCTCGTGCAGCACGCAACACTTTAAAAACTTTACAGTTAACACTATCCACGTGCATGGCAAATTGGCTGGTGCTAAAGGTGGATAATTGGGAAGTGGGTGTAAATTGTGAAATAGATTCATTTGATAATTCAATAGTTACCGCATCACATGGCGTCACTTCAAGTATTTGAATTGGATAAAGTCGTATAGAA
Source organism: Dysgonamonadaceae bacterium (assembly GCA_028708095.1). Taxonomy (GTDB): domain Bacteria; phylum Bacteroidota; class Bacteroidia; order Bacteroidales; family Dysgonomonadaceae; genus UBA2632. The sequence continues at coordinate 2,740 of JAQVZQ010000062.1, read as the reverse complement.
AGCGTAACTTGACCTGTATTTTGTGCATACATCGAAAACTGAACTAATAACATAGCTGCAATAATAAATGGCATGATATTCATAGCGGTTTGTTTTTACGGTTTGACGTTATGGATGCTTTCTCTTACTATTTGTTCACATTCTCAGTATAAAAATTAATTTATGTATAAAAGACCTATGTCTTTTTTAATTATGAAAACTAAATATAGTCATCTTTATTAATACTTTCAACTATAATGTGACAAAAAGTTTCCACATATCAAAAGATTTAACACAAAGGGAAACTCTTTAATTTCGTGCAAAGGCCATATCTATCAAGCTTTCATACAATTAGTAAGAAAATCCGGTTAATTGACATATAAAGCTCCACTAACAGAAATCTGGATAGATTGCATGCTTATACCAAAGATGCAAGAGATAATATTCGACCAAGCCTATGGACGAATGTCTATATTTAGATAGAATGTGTGTAATATATATGTAACCTCTTGTGAGTATAGTGTGAAAAAGGCATGTGAAGTTTCAGATATATAACCCATGCTAATAAAATATGTGGTAGTAAAATAATAAGGGCGCTACCTGTGTATGCCCTTTTACAATAATAAAAACACAATTGTAGCGGGGCACTATGTGTGCGTCTTCATTGCGTTAGAAAAAAAAATGGTCCATATATAATCAGCTCAATCATTTCTCAATTACTTCAATCAGTTTCATAATTAAATCAATTAGTTTAATCAGTTTTTAAATCCAATTAGCTCCAAAACACCATTTACAATATTTCACACCACTCTCGCTAATCCCTTTCTTTTGTGAATTATTTTCCCTTCATTTTATGCCCAAAAAATCAAGCTCTTTTCAAGAAAAACATAAATTCATACTCAAAACATCCTAATCTATTTCCGGAAAAACGCAGATAATTAAAAAATAACTAAGTATGAGAAAAAATACCTATGATGTGTGTCATAAGTATTTTACATTATTGATCTGTGGATTTACAAAAAATTAAATGGAAATGGTCTTCATAATTAACAAAGAAAACGAATTAAATTATTGAGACTCTTTTGGAGAAAACAAAAATACTTCCCTAAAATGCTATTAGCTGAAAGACAATGTAACAAAGGGATGCATTAGAGAAGGATATTATGATTGTTGTGTCGCAAAAGTGATAATTTTAAGCTAAAGTATAGAGTTGACATTGAAAAACAAAGTCCTCTTTTGGGTCGAAGAAAAATATAGGGTTGAAAAAAGGATGTCTGTTTTTAAATAGAGAATAAAAAATTGGTGTAAATCGGAGGTCAGATTTTGGATCGATGATAAAAATTTCATAGTAAAATGTTGATCTTTTTTGACTGATAGATAATAAATTGGTGCAATTCTGACATCTGTTTTTGGGTCGTAGATAAAAAATTCATGGTAAACGGTAGTCATATTTTGAAGCGTAGTAAATTATTATATATAATCCAGACGTCATAATTACGATGGTAACAAATTATTCAACTAAAAAAGGGCATTGGAAAGTAGTAAAAGGGGTGAAAAGTACAAATAATGGGTCTCGGATAACATGTATGCATGAGTAACGTATAAAAAATGAGGGTCATGAGAGAGTATAATTACACCTAAATATAAAAAAATGGTGTGCAATTTGTTAAGATAAGTTGTCAGGAATGAAAATATGACTTCATAATTTGAAGCGTATAAAATATTCTTTTGAAAATATGAAGTCAGAATTTGAAGCGTATAAAAATATTTGATTGGAAAAGTGACATCATAATTTAAAACAAAGTAAAAATGGACAATGTAATCGGAGCTTCCAGCTTCGAGGATGTTTTTTTAAAAAACCTTATTTGTATTCTAATAAACTAAATCATTTTAATCATGGTTCAAACATTTTTTATTGGAAAGGGCGGAACTATGTGTCTAACCCTTGTTAATTCATAATGTCACCTCTTGCGAGGTTATGGTTGATGTGTCATGTGGGGTACTATAACAATTACACCTCTATCGAGGTTATCGATGCAATATTCAATCATACCTGCTAACATTTAGCTTTATGCACTACAAAAATCTTGAGGGGATTTAGGGGCAGTTGCCGTTTTTAAATATTATTTATTCTTTTTGAAATATGCACTGGTAAAATAGCAGCGGAAAAGGGCAAAGCCCTTAAAGAGCACAGCACTGGGCATCGCCCAGTGGATGTATCGTGAGATGCATCCAAGCTCTGAAAGAGCGTAAGATTTTTGATTAAACCCTTAATCGATGGACAATGCAGAGAATGTAATCGGTGCTTCCAGCTTCGAGGATATTTTTTGTATCATGAGTGTTTTATCAACTCTTTTCAAACCACGGGAGATTTAGGGGTAGTGCTGCAAACGTTGTGCAGTAAAAGGTCACAGGTCTGGAGACCTGCGCCAGCACGCGCATATTTTTTAAAACCCTTATTGGTATTTCAATCTTAAAACACCTATAATCCATTGAACCCATTTAGGGTTCGTAGATGTTCCTTATTTGATTACCATGGGTTTACACCCATGGCTATTCATGTTTAACCACTTTGTGGTTGTAGTTCTTTCAATTGACAGTTGACAATATGGAGATTTAAAAATACCGCTTATGTTTTTGAAATATGCACTGGTAAAATAGCAGCGGAAAAGGGCAAAGCCCTTAAAGAGCACAGCACTGGGCATCGCCCAGTGGATGTATCGTGAGATGCATCCAAGCTCTGAAAGAGCGTAAGATTTTT
>JAQVZQ010000061.1 GCA_028708095.1 Dysgonamonadaceae bacterium | reverse complement strand
AGGTCCCGGGATCATGCCCCGGTCTCGCTACTATAATTAAGCAGTTTCAATTTATTTTGCATCTGTTATTTTTTTATTGTTTTGCTTAGAGCGTCCCGATATATCATCGGGAAGGTCCTGGGATCATGCCCCTGGTCTCGCTACAACATTATAAACACGCAACAAAAAGGGTTTCAGGCAATAGCAGAGCTCCTTTTTTTTGGCTCAAAACTTCAAAACGCTGAGACTAATCTTCCAAAAGCCAGTTTCCTTACTATTTTTACCTTTAAATCCCCTCGAAGGTAATTTTCGCAGTGGATAAAGCCAAATAGCAGTAGAATTGATTGAATATTGCACTTCTCCAACTCCCCCTTGAGGGGGCTGGGGGGCGGTCGAAAGCCATGGTGACTCCGCTACTGCGATAGTCATATCTCGTGGTTCGTTATGATTTGATGAAGCGCACATGATAAAAAAGGGCAACAACGTCTTGGCACAGATGGAGGAGCTCCCGTTCCATCCTTTTTCAATACCATATTCTAAAGGGAATAGTTCAAAACTTACCAAGTTTGTGCTGTCTCGCTATGAAATAGTTCCTAATTGTATATGTTCGCACTTTCTCAAATTAAAATACAACATCCTTAGCAAGTTTGTGTTTTTTTTATGATGAAATAGTCCTCCCCAGAACAATTTCATGCTTTCTACCGAGTAGAAACTCTTTCCACTAACAAGTTTTGGCTTTCCACCGAGTATAAAGTCTTTCCCTTAACAAGTTCTGGCTTTCCACCGAGTATAAAGTCTTTCCTTTAACAATTTCTGGCTTTCTACTGAATAGAAATACCGTGAATCCGTAAGACGGTACATTAGTGAGTAGGAAGCACAGTTGAGCCAGCGAAGTCGACTCATGTGTAAATCAATATTGATATAAATATCAATGTCAATGTCATTAAGTTAAGCCTCTTTATAATGTTTTTCTGCTGTTTGCATTTAAAGCCTCGTAAGGCTGGCATAGCTCAGCACAAGGTGGAGCCTTGGGTATTGATGAGTTATGTGCACAGAGGCCTCGTAAGGATGGCATAAATTTGTGGGACACTCCATCCTCATTATCACTATATGACAAACTTCGACACGCATCACCCGCTAAAAATAATTATCAGATATACAATTTATTGCAAATTTGGCTTTGTTGTTTTGGGTGACGCAAGCTTAAAAAAACTGTTCCCGCTCGCCGATTTCCAAATCGGCCTGCCCTATGAAATAGAATAGAATTTCACAGGGTGAATGCTGCGTAAGCAGATAAGAACTTTATCTTTTCCACTACACTGCAATTGTAAGCACATTAATTAGGCTGTTTTTTTATGTTGCAAACGGTAGATTATGTTGCTGATATTTTTTGCGTTATAAACGCTAAACCATGTACCCCTCGTTCGGAAACGAGGGGGAGTGATAGTAAGTCCATAGTCATTATGTTAAGCAACACTATAATGCATCTTTGCGGTTTTACTCTCCGCTGGTGCTGGTCTCCCGACCAGTGTTTTTTTATACATAAAACTTGCCGAACTATTCAACCATGGCGCACAAGCTGGCGCGGATATCTATCCGTGCCATTCCTTGTAGACACTCACTAAAAGAAATAGCAAATATATTGTTCTGTGCACTCCCGCCCTGCAAGGGCAACCTATTCTAGCCCAAGGCAAAGCCTTGGGTATATGAACACTACTCCACCTTGCGCCCTGAAAGTGGCAACATAATTATTCACAGTTAGCAGATATCTATCCGTGCTTTTACCTGCACTATTATTATAATGGCACGGATGAATATCCGCGCAAGCGGGCTATCTAATCCAACAGTTAGAAAATTATTCAACCATGGCGCACATACAGGTACGCCACTTACAAATGGATAAGGGTCGTGTGAAAAGGCACACACATCGCTCCCGCACGAATCCTTCGTGTGGGTTTCTTCAGAAAAAAATTGCATGATTTACTAATGATACGGATGGACATCCGCCTTTCCTGTTGATTTTAGTCAACGTATAATAACTTAATCCCTGACTATTAGTCTTCTTATCCGTCGGTTAAAACCGACGGTAAGATAGTATTTCTCTGCTTAAGCAACATTTATCCATTGAATCCACTTCGAAACTATGCTAATATCCCTCTTTGGAGATTTAGGGGCATACAGTAAGGATATTAGCTATTTAAAGTAAACTCAAAAAAATAAATTTATTTTTTTTGATATAATACCGAAAAGTCTTATATTGTCTCCGTAAAATAATGATTCTTTCATTAAGATATTGATCAAAAATAATAAAAAATAGTATGGTTTCTATGTTTTTGAGATAGAGGTTCTTGTAAAGTAAATGACTGTTAAAAAAATGTTGCAGGTTCAGTGTTTTTTTTTATTCTAAAGGTTTGATTAGGACGTTGAAAAAAAGGCACATTCCCAATCAAATATTTCGAAAATAAGCAGGGCTTTCAAAGCTTAGATAAAAAAACAACAATTGCGAACCTTGTTTATATAAACGTAAAGACGACCCTTAATGTTAAAAAAACGGATTGAATGTTGTTGATCATATTTTATTGTTGGAATGAAATTGCTGAAATGATTAGAGCACACATTTATTTTTATTTTCGATTACCTTTACAAAGACTAAAAAAATATTTTTTTGAATAGAACATTATTGTAAGCATTTCATAAAATTAAGCATGGTGTTTCATAAGATTAATATTAAAAGCACTTCAAAACTGACTCTTGTTGTTTGTATGTACCACACAGTAAGGTGTATACGATCTTGATTCATCTGTTTAATTTTTTAATATCGCACTCTGTTTTATGAACTGTTAATTTTTTAAATGCTATATATCCATCACTAATGTGCGTTTATTTACATTATTTGCGATATATGAGTACATGTTTGCGCAAATTAGTTGAGTATACGTTTGTAAACTACTAAATTTGCTTCCGTTAAAGAATTTATTAAACTATTTATTGTATTATTTATTAAAGTTTCGGGTGTATTGTGAGTAGAATTACGATTTAGTTTTTAAAAACAACAAAATAACTTTAGGTGAATTTCAATACTCACATCTGCATTTTATAATTTAGATACGTAAGGAATAAAAGTGTAATAATTTAAATCAATTTTTTTATTCATAAATAACAAAAATTTATAAGTATGGATAAGCTTTTAAAAACCAATGTGCGTTTTTTAATCTATGCCTTAAAAAGGCAAAGATTTATGTCTTTTATTGTTCTATTTTTATTGTTACCTAATTTTGTCTCTGCTGTTAATGCTGAGCTTGATGACAATAATATTCTATTGAAAGAGAATAAGGTAATTAATAAAAAAGAAGTTGTTTCTGTCAATAGAATACAACAAACTGTTAAAATTAGTGGTAGGGTTGTAGACCAAGATGGTTTTCCCTTACCTGGAGTAGCTGTTACTGTAAAAGGAAAACCTGGAGTCGGCACAGCAACTGATTCTGATGGATCTTACACATTAAATTGTGATAGAGATGATGTATTGGTATATTCCTACATAGGTTTTACGCCTTATGAAAGAAAAGCCAGTGAAGTAGACAGGGTGACAATTACCCTTAAAGAAGATACCGTTGCTTTGGATGAGGTCCAAGTGGTAGCTTTTGGAAAACAAAAGAAAGAGAGTGTGGTAAGTTCAATTTCTACAATCACTCCTACTGAGTTAAGGGTTCCTTCAAGTAACCTTACTACTGCATTTGCAGGACGTATGGCTGGGGTTATTTCTTATCAACGTTCAGGAGAGCCGGGGTTGGATAACGCCGAGTTTTTTATTAGAGGTATTACCAGTTTTAGTTCAGCTGGTAAAAAGGACCCTCTTATATTAATTGATGGTATTGAAATGAACAGCAATGACCTTTCAAGATTAAATGTGGACGATATTGCTTCTTTCTCAATTATGAAAGATGCTAACGCTGCCGCTTTATACGGAGCACGTGGAGCTAATGGTGTTATTTTGGTAACTACTAAGGAGGGAACATCAGATGCAATTAAAATTAGCATAAGGGCTGAAATGTCTTCGTCGTCAAATACAGATTTGGTTGAACTAGCAGATCCTGTTACCTATATGAAACTACACAATGAAGCTGTGAGGACTCGTGACCCAATGGTTGCAAAACCTTATTCTTCTGATAAAATCAGAAGAACTGAATTAGGCAATGATCCGCTAAAATATCCTGCTGTAGATTGGTATGATTGGCTCATTAAAGACAATGCACCTATCAAGCGAATTAATATGAATATCACTGGAGGTGGGAAAGCTGTTCAATATTATCTTGCGGCAAATTACCAGAATGATAAAGGTATTCTAAAGGAAAGCAAAGAAAACTTGTTTGATAATAACATCAATATTAACCGAATACAGGTACGATCGAATGTTACTATTAAGTTTTCACCTACTACCACGGGTATAGTACGTACTTATGGAACATTTGATTCTTCTACGGGCCCAAGACAGGGTGGAGCAAGCGTTTTTAATATGGCACGTAATGCAACTCAAGTGAGATTCTTACCCTATTATCCTAAAGATGAAGCGAATGAGTTTACAAAACACATCCTTTTCGGAATGGGCGATGAGTTAGGAACCTATACAAACCCATTAGCACAGGTGGTTAGCGGTTATAGTGAGACCGACAAATCAATGATGTTGGTGCAGATGGAACTCGACCATAAATTTACAGGAAAATTAGATGGCCTTTATGCTAAATTGCTTTATAATACAAAAAGGGATGCATATTATAGTTTTTCCCGTACCTATAATCCTTTTTATTACACATTAGCTTCAACCATAGATGATTCCTATAAATTAATGCCACTCAATCCTGATACAGGTACCGAGTATTTGACCTTTAGTGACGGAACCAGAACAGTTCTTGCTACTCAATATGGTGAATTTCGTTTAGGATATGATACATCGATCAACAAGGTACATGACATAAATGTGTTATTAGTGGGTTCACTTAGAGAAGAAAAAGGTGCTGCATCTCTCGATAGGAGTGGTTCTGATAGACTTCAAGCCTCTCTTCCACAAAGAAACATATCATCTGCTGGAAGGCTAGCTTATGGTTATGATTCTCGTTATTTTCTTGAGTTTAACTTTGGATATAATGGAACTGAACGTTTTGCAAAACACAATCGTTATGGATTTTTTCCTTCTATAGGTGCTGGTTGGATGGTTAGCAATGAGGATTTTATGTCTGGTACAAAGGATGTTATCTCTACACTAAAATTTAAAGCCACTTATGGTAAGGTTGGTAACGACCAAATTGGTTCTGCTTACGATCGTTTCTTTTATCTCTCTCAAATTAATATGACTGGAGCAGGATATTGGTTTGGAGAAGATAGGAATTATAGGTCTGGAATCACCATTGGTAGATATGCCAATGATTTGATAACATGGGAGATAGCAACCAAAACCAACTTTGGGTTTGAGCTAGGCTTATTCGATGAACTAACCTTATTGGGAGATTATTTTACTGAAGAAAGGAGCAATATCTTGCAGAATAGGATAGATATTCCAACCACTATGGGACTTCGTGCCGCCCCTCAAGCTAACGTGGGTGTTGCTCAGGGAAAGGGTTTTGAGTTAGAACTTAAATATCAGAAAAGTTTTAACAAAGATTTCTGGGCTGTAGTGAATGGTAATTTCACTTACGCATCTAGTGAATATAAAAAGTATGAAGAACCAGATTATAGTGATGCACCATGGCTTTCTCGAATTGGTTTGAAAATTAATCAACCAATGGGATTGATTGCCGAACGTCTATTTATAGACGAAGAGGAAGTAAACAACTCCCCTCGTCAACAATTTGGTCCTTACGCAGCAGGTGATATCAAATATAGAGATATAAATGGCGATGGTCAAATAAATGCAGATGACCGAGTGCCAATTGGATATCCAACGGTACCCGAAATTATATACGGTTCAGGATTCACAGTTGGTTATAAAGATTTTGATTTGTCACTCTTTTTTCAAGGTTCTGCTAGATCATCATTCTTTATAAGCTCCTCTGATATTACTCCTTTTCTCAACAGAGGACAAAGAGGTCTGTTGAAATATATTGCCGACGATCATTGGTCAGAAGGTAACCGAGATATCTATGCATTTTGGCCACGTTTGTCCGAAATTCAAGTAAACAACAACAACCAAGCGAGTACTCACTGGTTGCGTGATGGAGTTTTTGTTCGTCTAAAATCTGCTGAATTTGGATATACATTGCCACAAAACTTAACGAAAAAGGTTTATGTTAATATGTTTCGCTTCTATGTTAGTGGAAGTAATCTATTTCATTGGTCCAAGTTTAAAATGTGGGACCCTGAAATGGCTGGCGAAGGTTTAGGTTATCCAGTTCAGAGGGTAATAAACTTTGGTGTTAACATTGAATTCTAATTCACAAGTTGTAATTGAACTAAATGTAAATGTATGATGTTTAAAATAAAAGCATATCATAGCCCAGTAAAGAAAACCTCAGTATATAAAATAAAAAAATATAAAATGAAAAATTTAATTAAAATAATAGCCACATTTTTCCTATTTGGATTGATAAGTTGTGACTTTTTAGATGTTGTGCCCAATGATACGCCAACGCTTGATCACGCTTTTTCAAATAGATCTGTAACAGAGAAGTTCCTTCGAACCTGTTATTCTCACTTGCCCGATCCGATGCACCCAATCTACTATCCAACTTGGTTTACAAGTAGAGATGAATTTGATTATGGTTTTGAAAGCAGAGTTAGAGCTGCAGTTTCTGGACTAATATCTCAAGGTCTTCAAAACACCAATGATCCTTACTTGAACTATTGGAGCGGTCGCCAAGGTGGAAGTCCTCTCTATATAGGTATACGCGATTGTAATATCTTTCTCGAGAATATACATATTCCACGTGATATAATGGAGGAAGAGAGAGAAAGATGGATTTCAGAAGTTAAGTTTCTAAAGGCATACTATCATTACTTTTTGTTGAGCTTATATGGTCCCATTGTGCTTATTAAAGATAATTTACCTCTTTCTGCTTCTCCTGAAGAAGTAATGGTTTACAGAGAGCCATTTGATGAGTGTGTAGACTATATTGTAGAACTAATTGATGAGGCTGTACCTGGTCTTCCACCTGTATTGCCAGACCCTGCAGCTGAGCAAGGTAGATTTTCACAAGTCATTGCATTGTCTGTTAAGGCAAAGTTGTTATCATTAGCTGCAAGTCCTCTTTTCAATGGTAACACTGACTACAAGGGATGGATAGATAATCGCGGTAAGCAACTCATCTCTGATGTATACGACAAGTCAAAATGGGAAACAGCAGCCATAGCAATTAAAGAGGCATTAGATTTGTGCCACGAAAATGGTTATGCGCTTTATGAATTTAATAAATATGCTGGTGGACCTCAAACTTTCAATATGAATGATACTGTTGCTACCATGATGACTATCCGAAAAGCAATTACTGAAGATCAGGATCGTAATCCAGGTGTTATTTGGGCAACACAAGAGGAGTCTGCTGGAAATAAAGGAGGTGTTTCCAGTGGAACGCTTACTGATATTATGAGGTATCTTTTCCCTAATCTTTATACAACCGACCAACCATCTTATGTAGGATACTATTATGCTTCATGGCATATGGGCGAGCTCTTTTATTCTAATAATGGAGTGTTTATTGAAGAAGATAAAAATTTTGATTATAGTAATAAATACGGACTTCGTCGTGCTACCCCAGGAGATAAACACGAATCGTATATCGCTACTGGAGAAACTTCCATTAACCTACATTTTGACAGAGAACCAAGATTTTATGCCAATTTGGGTATAGATAGGGGTTATTACGAACTTTCAACCACTACTAAAAACGGTGGTGCTACTTTCAGTCCTTTTATAAAATTGCGGGATGGAGAGGTGAAAAGTGGTGATGCCAACGTTGGTTACCAATGCAAAAAGATTATTCCGTTTGAAGCATCGGCAAGTCAAGGTGATCAAAATAAATTTTATACTGCATACGATTATCGTTTTCCACTAATCCGTTTAGCCGATCTTTATTTGCTTTACAGTGAAGCCCTTAACGAAATGAAAGACCAGCCCGATAATGAGGTTTATGAATGGATAGATAGAGTTAGAGAAAAAGCTGGACTTAAAGGTGTGGTTGAATCTTGGACTACTTATTCTAAAAATCCAGACAGACCAATGACTCAAACTGGAATGCGCGAAATTATTAGACGTGAACGTTTGATTGAGTTGGCTTTTGAAGGACAGCGTTTTTGGGATCTACGTCGTTGGAAAATCGCTGAACAGTATTGGTCATTACCTCCTACGAAGTGGAATTATAGTCGTAATATTGAAGATACCTATAAGCCCATAATATATAGTCAAGATAAACGTGAAGTAACTTTTAGAGATTACCTATATCCGTTAAGAGATTATGATATAAGAATCAACCAAAACTTGGAACAAACTTATGGCTGGTAATTTACCTGTAATTATATTAACAAAAACATAAATATGATGCTGATATCTGAATTTAGAAGAAAAATGACAGATTTTATCAATTTCATAAAACCATAAAAAAAAGTATAGTATGAAAAAATATAGTTTTATCATTGCACTGGGTATGCTGCTACTTATCTTTTTCTCTTGCGAAGAGGAAAAGAGAGAAAAAGAAATGGGAGTATGGGACTCGGGACCAATAACCGAATATACTGTAACTCCAATCAGTGGAGGAGCAATCATTGATTATACAATTCCGAACGATCCCAACATTAAGTACATAATGGCTGAGTTTGAACGAAACGGTGAGTTTTTTACTGAGAAATCATCTGTTTATAAGAATAGCTTAACCATAGAGGGGTTTCATAAGGTGGATGTTGCTAAAGCAAAAATCTACAAAGTGAATAAAAATGAACAAAAATCTCAACCAATTTCTATAGAGTTTGAGCCATTAGAATCAGTTATCACTGTTGCTCAAAATTCACTGAATGTGAAACCGGGTTTCGGAGGGGTTATTGCAAGTTGGTTAAATCCTGAAGAGACTGAACTTGGTGTGAATGTTTTGGTTGAAGACTCAACTGATAATTATAAGTTGGTTGTTAAGGATGTATTCTATTCTGCACAAAAACAAGAGTTGCATCCATTTAGAGACTTTGAGACCAAAGAGACAAATCTTGCAATTATAATCGAAGATAAATGGGGTAATATGTCCGATACAATGAAATATACTATGACTCCTCTATTTGAGACTATGATACCTAAGCCTTATGCGGATTTTAGAAGTTCTATTCCTTATGATAATACAAGTGATTTAGGGGCACCTCGCGTAATGCCGGCGCTTTGGGATAATATTGTTAACCAAAGTGGTCATGGGTGGCTTACCAAGCCAGGGAATAGCGGATTGTCAATGACTTTTGACATGAAACAGGTAGCTCAGCTGAGCCGAATTGTGATACACGGCTACCACATAAATTCTATTTATGGTCAGGCTAATATCACAGCATTTGAACTATGGGGTATAGATAAAATAGATTATGATAAGTTATCTGATTTGCCTTATTGGTTAGATGAATTTTCTGTACGTGGAGAGCATATTCATGGTGTTCCTCCATCAACGGTGCTTCCTGATAAAACTTTTAAAGATGACTGGGAGTATTTAGGATATCACGAAATGGAACGACAAAAAGATGTAGATGCTGAAACTCAAAGGTATAGAGCGGAAAATGGAACTGAATACACCATGCCTATTGGAGTAAAACCAGTACGATATCTTCGAATGTTTATTCGTGAAATAGCGCAAAGTTATCCATCATCACAGAACTATTGGTCTATGGGAGAAATTACTTTCTATGGCGACAATACAATGAATCCAAAATAATAAATTGACGAAAAGATGAAAAAAATAAATAAATTAATAACTGGAGTATTGGGGCTATTTGCCCTCCTCCTTATTGCGGTATCTTGTGATGATATGAATGAAATTCAAAGCAAGTTTACTGAATTGGACGAGAAAACATATTTAGGCAAAGTCGATTCGCTTAAATCTTATCCAGGCTTTGGTCGCTCTAAAATAACATGGTATATAGGAGCCGATCCAAAAATAGAGAAGACCATTATCTACTGGAACATGAGACAAGATTCAATTGTGAAAGATTTTGTTCGAGAAGTTCCAGGTATACAGAAAGATTCGATAATAGTAGAGAATCTTCCCGAAGGAAGTAGTTTGTATGAATTTAGAAACATCAATAGCAAAGGCGAAACATCGTTATATTCAGTTCTTTCTGTGCAGTCATGGGGAGAAGATTTTGTAAAAGGGTTGTCGATGAGAGGACTCAAATCTCAAGAATTTGATTATGCCTCTTCAACGTTTGAACTGTCATTTTCTCCTACTTATGAAGGCGATAGTGTGATTTATTCTGAAGTGCTATTTACTGACGTTAATGGTATTAAAAATAAGATTAAGATTGAAAGAGATATTGACTCGCTGACTTTATCAGAATTTCCTGATGGCGGAGAACTTCAATTTCGTACTGTGTTTTTCGTGCCTACAGGTATTGATACAGTATATAGTCCCTATGAGACATTTAAAGCTCCGAAAGCAATTTTCGAAAATGGAGAGAAACTTTCTATCGGATCAGGGCTTGATAGTAAATATTTCGATCACGATGGACTCGGTCTCTATGAGTGGAATAGTGCTGGAGATTTGATTGAATATGGATTGAGTGATGGAACATTTAGTCAATCCAAAGTCTATCCTGGACTGGTATCTCGTTCTACTTATCGTGATTTCTTCTTTTACGATGATGATAAATACATTACAGTAACTACGGCTAACGCGTTGTCTGTAAATCAATTGGCTGATGGAAAGCTTACAGTTGTAGGAAGCAACCCATTAGGAACAGGTTTTACTCATCCGTTATTTTTGCCCTCAAAAGGATATTTCTTTGCCCTTGGTTCCGATGCTTCTCTTGTAGCTTGGACTGCCACCAACGAAGGTAAATGGGGTGTTCCACTATCAACCCCTATAGCTAAAGATTTAAAATATACTCTCATGACTCTTTACAAATTCAACTTTGTAATTGCTGTTGATGAGGAAGGTTATTTATGGTCTATACCTATCTCTACCACTGGTCAATTTATGTCTAAAAATAAAATTGGTAGTGGCTGGGACAAATTCAAAAAAATAGTGGGAGTGAATAATTTTATCTTAGCTATGGATGAGAATGGAGATTTTTACAAATTCGATTTTGATACAGAACGTTTTTGGATTGTTGATAATCCCATGTAATAGTTGAAAATGAATAGTTTTTAGACTCTTCATTATATTTTATAAATTTAAAAACCGTCTGAGATCTGATAAAGATTTTCAGACGGTTTTTTTTAATTAAGAAAGGTGTTTAATCACGAAAGTAGGGTGGTATAATATTTATATTACGTATCAGAGTGGTCACGGATGAATATCCGCGCCAGCTGGTGTGAACCATCATAAGAGATATCACCAATCTCTACTAACCACAAAGTGGTCGCTCCCGCACGAATCCTTTCGTGTGGGTTTCTTCAGAAAAAAATTATACGATTTACTACTGGAACGGATGGATATCTGCCTTTTCCCGTTGACTTTAGTCAACGGATACTTAATTTTGCTGAGCTTTGTATTTTCAGTTCTTAAATTATTAACTGGCAATTATTATCCCAAGGCTTCACCTTGGGATCGTATTGTAATGTATTAGATTTGTTGTGTTCACAAATATATATAATATTATCATTAGTTGAACAAGATCTAATGGCAAATTAGTAGGGGCGCACCTGTGTGTGCGTCCTTTCATCCCACCCATAGCCATTTGTAGTGGCGCATCTGTGTGTGCCATGGTTGAACTATTTCGAACTAGTTGATTGGTTGAGCTATAACAAATGCCATTGATATCATTTATTGCGGATAGTAAAATCATCATTTATAGGAAACGATAACAAACATACACCATCATTGATTTGCCAACGGGTCGACACGCAGGTCGACCCCTACAGATGTGCCTTTTTAATATAGATGGCGGACACGCAGGTACCGCCACTACTATTTCACCAACACATTTTCATTTTGAACGATATATGTATACAATCAATATAAGGTTTATATAATTCATTCGCTGGCGCAAGTCCAATTTCATTAAGTTAAGAGTTAAGCATCTCATTAATAGAATGTTTTTGCTCAAATTGATAATCTCATTTGTTATACAAAACGAAACATTTTGGACTTTTCACTCCCCCCTCGTTTCCGAACGAGGGGTACATGGTTTAGCGTTTGTAACGCAAAAAATATCAGCAACATAATCGTTACTCTCTTAAACATTCCGAATCGACTTTATATGTTTTCGAACTACAAGTCATTAAACTCACTCAAACAATCAATATATACTCTTCGCATTCTAACATCTTTGCAAGCTCTTATAATTAACATATCTGAGTCCACTCCGAAAAGTCAATTCATCTACTTTTACCCCTAAATTCCCTAAAGGAAACTTTGGCTGAGTGCTGATTATTACGCTTTTCCCTTTAGAGACTAAGTGTAGAAAAAGTTGGTGTTTTCTGAGAGAATTCATATTTTGCTTCGAAAGTGCAACCTTTTAACTTCTTGTACTTTCGCACGATTTATAGGGTATAAGAGTCTCATAGTTTAGGGAGTCGGGGTGCAATTTCAGGATGAAAGGATAGAAATAACAAATTATCTCAATTCATAGTTTTCAGAATGACTCACTATTCTATTTTATAATAAAAAGCTCAAAAGCAATAATTTCTTACAAACAATATAAACAACAATCTTGTTTGTGTGTTTTTATAATATATATATACAGACTAATTTCCAAAATTGAATCTAACAATTAAAAAATGCATGAAATAGAATTTCTCAAAGTTATTGTTATCATTTTTGGACTGGCAAGTCTGGTGGTTTTTGTATTCAATAAATTAAAGCTTCCATCCGTTGTGGGTTTTTGTTAACCGGAGTTATTGCTGGACCACACGCATTAGGGTTAATAACTGATATAGAGATTATTGATGTTTTAGCCGAAATTGGAGTTATCTTGCTGTTGTTCATCATTGGGATGGAATACTCGTTTAAGAAGCTTGCCAAAATAAAGAACATCGTATTTATTGGCGGAATGATGCAAGTTGGCTTAACTATTTTAGTGGTTGTTGCAATCCTCCACTTCACGCATATTCCATACAATCAAGCAGTGTTTATAGGCTTTTTAGTAGCCTTAAGTAGTACTGCCATAATTTTAAAAGTACTGCAAGAAAAAGATCAAGTTGATACGCATCATGGTAAAATAAGTCTTGGCATATTAATATTTCAAGACTTAGTTATCGTTCCTATGATGCTTTTTGTTCCCTTCCTTTCGGGGGAAGTAACCAATATAGGAAGCGAACTCTTTTTTTTATTAATAAAATCATTTGCATTGTTGGGTGTCACCTTCGTGTTTGCTCGTTGGGTCATTCCTTTTATTTTACATAAAATTGCGGTAAGCAATAGCCAAGAATTATTTTTAATCTCAATCATAGTTATTGGCTTCGCTATTGCCAGCTTCTCTGCATGGTTAGGACTATCGTTAGCATTG